>DATIZR010000063.1 GCA_035516965.1 Nitrospirota bacterium | reverse complement strand
GCAGCGCTTCGATCCACATGCCCGCGGTAAGGAAAAACATCGAAGAGGCAAGGACGGCTCCGGCGATCGTGATGCGGATAAGAATGCGCTTCCGCTGGTCCGTGATGTCTGCGTAGGCCCCGATGACCGGCGCAAGGATGGCCGCAATGAAGAGGGCGCAGGAAACGGTGAAGGCAAACACGGAGGAGGCCGTATTCCGTGCAAGGGCCCGTGCTGCCTCATCGATGACTCCCGTCGATGGTCTCACAAAAGCGGGAGCGGCAATGGCCAGGTAATAGGGCGGGAAAAAAGTTGTCGCCGTCGTCGTGATATAGGCATGATCAGCCCAGTCGTAGAACGACCAGGATAGCACGCGGCGTCCATAGCTCGGTTCATTTATGGCATCAGTTGTACGGCTACTCATTCTCACATGCGGGGACCGTCAATACAACTGGCGGAGAGCAGTCATCAACCGGGGATGCGACGGCTGATGACCTTTTGTATCGTTCATGGCAACGTAGCACGAAGAGGTCCAAGAATGCAAGGCAATTCCCTGAGCTGGCGGATTCAGCTTGTTTCCATTCCAGCCGTTATCAGGAGGCGGTTGAAGCGAATGCCGGCGTCGGAATGATGCTCATTATTCAGCTGTCAATACCCTGAAAATACCCCATCAGCGTTATTGACATTCTCCGTATTTGTCCTCTATGATGAGCATCGATTTTCATCATAAACCCGAATAGGATATATTTCAAAAAGAGAACGCTCGCAAGGAGGCGTTATGAAGAAGGCTGTTTTGTTGCTGGTCGTTTTTCAGTGCGTGCTGGTAACCGTGGCCATCAGTACGGCGGATGCAGCCATCTATCGGTACTTCGATAAAAATGGCATTGCCTGGTACGTTGATAATCTCACGGTCATTCCTGAACAATACCGGGCCGCGGCGGTTATCATCGACGGAGATTCAAAGGATGACGCTGCAAAGCGGTCCGGTTCCGTGACGATCGAGAGGCCCAGTGAACTACCCCTGTTGGTGGAGAAAACGGCAAAACCGCCCGAGGAACCTCCGCGTCCGCTCAGCGTGCGAATACTGAAGTCGGTATCGGTCGTGCTCGGTGCAATCCTCGTTTTCATTGTCGTCAGCAGACTGGTGTCAGTGCGGGATGACAAAAAGGTCCTGTCCATTGTTCGCGGGTCCCTTATCGTCATACTGTCCCTTTATCTCGTCTTCGCCCATGCGGAAGACATGGTGACGGTATTTCACATGACGAAGCAGGCAATCGAAGAGGCGCAGCATCGATCCGAGGAGAAGGGAAGGAAGGCGGCACAGGCGATCAAAACGCTAGATGCCGTGTTCGAGCAGTCACAACAGGCACAGCAAGCGCAGGGATCAGCAACGCGAGAAGCTGAAGAAAAAAATCATTAAGACGGCGGGGGCTTCGTTCCCGTCACCTTCCCGATTGCCTTGTAGACTATCTGGACCATCCGCCTCAGCTCCCGGACCGTGATCGACAGCGGCGGCATGAGCACGATGACGCTTCCGAGCGGCCGGACGATCAGGCCGCGGCTGCGGCACTCCAGGATCACCCGGGCCCCGATCTTCTCTTCCAGCGCATAGGGCTCCCGCGTTCGTTTGTCGCGCACGAGCTCGATGCCGACCATGAATCCCTTCTGCCTCACCTCGCCAACATGCGCAAGCTCTTTGAACTTTTCCAGTTCTTGGGACAGGAGCCTGATCTTGGGCTGCAGCTTCCTCAGGGTATTCTCCTTCCTGAAGAGCTCCAGGTTCGCAATGGCGGCCGCACAGGCGAGGGGGTTGCCCGTGTACGTGTGCCCGTGAAAGAAGGTCCTCAGCTCCCGGTACTCTCCGAGAAAACCGCGGTAGATCTCGTCGGTCGTCAAGGTCGCCGCCAAGGGCAGGTAGCCGCCCGTTATGCCCTTGGCCGTGCACAGGATGTCCGGCCGCACGCCCTCCTGCTCGCAGGCGAACAACGTCCCCGTCCTGCCGAAGCCTGTCGCAACCTCGTCGGCGATCATCAGGATGTTGTATCTCGTGCAGAGCTCCCGTATCTTCTGCAGGTAACCCTGCGGCTGCATCAGCATGCCGGCAGCCCCCTGCACCAGCGGCTCGATCACCAGCGCCGCTGTTTCACGGTGGTGTCTCCGGATCACCTGTTCCGCCTTCCTTGCACAGGCGAGTCCGCATGCCGGATGCCTTTTCCCGAGGGGGCACCGGTAGCAGTACGGCGAATCTATCTTGTACGAGGAAAAGAGCAGAGGTTTGTATATCTGGTGAAAGAGGTCAATGCCCCCCACGCTCACGGACCCGATCGTGTCGCCGTGATAGGCTTCTTTCAGAGAAATGAAGCGGGTCCTTGCAGCAGAACGGGAGCCCTTCTGCTGCCAGTACTGGAACGCGATCTTGAGGGCGATCTCAACGGACGTGGAGCCGCTGTCGGAATAAAAGACCCTGGTCAGGCCCTTCGGTGCTGCCTTCACGAGCTGTTCCGCGAGCAGGACCGCCGGCACGTTGGACAGGCCGAGCAGGGTCGAATGGGCGATCTTCCCGAGCTGGCGCGAAACGGCCAGGTCGATCTCTTTTTTCCGGTGTCCGTGCACCGTGACCCAGAGCGACGACACGCCGTCGATGTACCGCTTGCCGTGGATGTCTTCGAGCATGCTACCTTTGCCGCGCTCGATGATGACCGGGGATTCCCGCTCCCAGTCCCGCATCTGTGTAAAGGGATGCCAGATATATTGCTTGTCCAATCGTTCCAGGTCGAGATGAGGCGATCGCTGCTTTGCCCGGTCGTACGGCACAGAAGTTCTCCGATATCATATGCGGGATTCGTTGAAGCCAGGTTTTCATTATAGGAGATGACCTGTTTTTGTCAATAATAAAAAGGGCTTGAAAAGCCTGATGAGCTTCTGGTAGAATACCCTTTGCTTCATTCAATAAAAGACGCGTTATCGCACGTCCCCAGGAGTGATTCAGGAGGTCGTTCTTCTCATGCGCACGAAAAAGTCTTACTATCTGTCTGCCGCGTTCATCCTTGCGATCGGTGTGTTCGTCGGCCTTGTGCTGTCGTCCCACCTCGGCGTGATCACTCCGGTCCCGGCCAGGAGCCAGGTGTCCCCGCGGTCCGTCGAGATTCTGACCCAGTTGAGCGACGCGCAGTCCGAGGTCGCTGCCGTGGCGACGCCATCGGTTGTGAACATCTCGACGACGCGCGTGATCAAGTCCCGGGACGAGGTCCCCTTCGATCTTTTTGATGATCCCTTCTTCAGGCGGTTCTTCGGCGACCAGCTCCCGCACCCGAACGTTCCGAAGGAGCACAAGGAGCAGAGCCTGGGGTCCGGCGTGATCGTGTCCGAGGACGGCTACATCGTGACGAACAACCACGTCATTGAAAAGGCCCAGGAGATCAAGGTCCTGCTCTCGAACAAGCGGGATTACAAGGCGAAGCTCATCGGCGCAGACCCCAAGACCGACATCGCCGTCATCAAGATCGATGCAAAAGGGCTGACCGCGCTTCCCTGGGGGGACTCGAACAAGCTGAAGGTGGGTGAAATCGTGTTCGCCATCGGCAACCCCTTCGGGCTGAACCAGACCGTGACCATGGGCGTTATCGGCGCCGTCGGCCGGGCCAACGTGGGCATCGCCGATTACGAAGACTTCATCCAGACCGACGCCGCCATAAACCCGGGCAATTCGGGCGGGGCGCTCATCAACGCGCGGGGCGAACTGATCGGCATCAACACAGCGATCCTTTCCCGGACGGGCGGGTACCAGGGGATCGGCTTCGCGGTTCCGAGCAGCATGGCGCGCCAGGTTATGGACAGCCTCGTGAAGTACCAGAAGGTGGTGCGCGGGTGGCTCGGCGTGAGCATCCAGGAGGTGACATCGGACCTGGCCGAGGAGTTCGGCGTCAGGGACCTGAAGGGCGCGCTCGTGAGCACGGTCATGAAGGGAAGCCCGGCCGAAAAGTCCGGCATCAAGCAGGGCGACGTGATCCTGGAGTATAACGGCAAGACCGTCGAGGACACCGGCCATCTCCGGAACATGGTCTCCCAGACGCCCATCGGTACGAAGGTGAAGGTCAAGCTCCTCCGCCAGAAAAAGGAGATCGAGACCGAAGTGCTTATCGCGGAGCTGCCCAAGAAACTGGCCGAGGCGGGCGCCCGCGGGGGCACGGAAGGGCAGGGCCAGGAAGAGGAGAACAGAGCGCTCACCGGCCTCGCGGTCCGCGAGCTGACGCCGGATATCGCCCGCAGGCTCGGCATTGATGAACAGGAAAAAGGTGTCGTCGCCGTCAAGGTCGACCCCGACAGCAGGGTGTACGAGGCGGGCGTCAGGCCCGGAGACATCATCCTTCAGGTCAACCAGAAGAGCACAACGACGCTGGAAGACTACAAACAGGCTGTCGCCAAGATACGCACGAAAGAAAGGGTGCTTCTTCTCATCCGCAGGAAGGGTGAAGACCTGTTCGTTACGGTCAAGCCGGAATAACAGCCGCCGGCGCGCCCGTTCCCCTGAGGCGGTTCATCGGCAATTCATGGCAGTTTATTCATTCTTCATTTTTTCATCAGAAGGAGGTGACAATTATGGGACTTGTCCTTATTCGATTCCTGTTCATTTTTTTAAGCACCCTGCTCGGATACTACGTGTCGACGCAGCTCTACGATCAGGTGAGCAAAACAGAAGGAATGGCCATCGGTTTCGGCGTAGCGGTCCTCATCATTCTGACGGAGTTCCTGTTCAGACGGGTTTCCCTGAAGGTCATTGTCGGCGGTATCCTCGGCTTCATTCTCGGTCTCATGTCGGCGAACATCATCGCGGCGCCGCTCAAGCTGGTCCCCCTCGAGCGGAGCATTGTGAACTTCATCCTGCTGCTCATGAACGGCTTCTTCGGCTACATCGGCGTTATGATCGGGATCCGGGAGGGTGAGAAGTTCAATCCCATCAACATCAAGAAGCTGTTCCGGGGCGGCGCCGATGAGAACATCAAGATCATGGATACGAGCGTGATCATCGACGGCAGGATCGCCGACGTGTGCGAGACGGAATTCCTGGACGGCACGATCCTTATCCCCCAGTTCATTCTCCATGAGCTGCAGCACATCGCCGATTCCTCCGATTCACTCAAGCGGGCACGGGGCAGGCGGGGCCTGGATATCCTGCACCGGATCCAGAAGATGAGTCACATGGAGGTCCGCATCACCGAGGAGGACTTTCCCAAGATCCGCGACGTGGACAGCAAGCTCATCGCCCTGGCCAAGAAACTGGGCGCCAAGGTCATCACGAACGACTTCAACCTGAACAAGGTGGCGGAGCTGCAGGGCGTCAAGGTACTGAACATCAACGACCTGTCCAATGCCGTGAAGCCCGTGGCTCTTCCGGGAGAAAGCATGCGGGTGTTCGTGTTGAAGGAAGGCAAGGAGCCGGGGCAGGGCGTGGCGTACCTGGACGATGGCACGATGATCGTCGTGGAGAACGGGCGCCGCTTCATTAACAAGAACGTGGATGTGGCCGTAACGAGCGTGCTGCAGACCGCGGCGGGCAGAATGATCTTCACCAGGCTCAGGGAAGACATCGAGCACGACCTGCAGCCGGCGGAGAGATAGCGGCATTCGAGGAACGCCGGATTCGAAATTTCAAAATGTAAATTGAAGAGCGACACGTGACGGCGGTAACATTTTTTCGTTTTCCAATTTCCAATCTTCAATTTACCGTGTATGAGGAGGTTCCATGTCAGGCCATTCCAAGTGGGCGACAACAAAGCACAAGAAAGCGGCGACCGATGCGAAGCGCGGAAAGATCTTTACGAAGATCACGAAGGAGATCACCGTGGCCGCGAAGCTTGGCGGCGGCGACCAGTCCGGAAATCCCCGGCTCAGGACGGCGGTTGCGAAGGCCAAGGGCGTCAGCATGCCGGCCGAGAACATCAAGCGTGCGATCCAGAAGGGGACCGGAGAACTTCCGGGCGTCTCCTACGAGGAGATCATGTACGAGGGATACGGGCCGGGCGGCGTGGCGGTCATCGTCGAGGTTCTGACGGACAACAGGAACCGCACCGTTTCGGAGATACGGAACATCTTCAGCAAGGCTGGCGGCAACATGGGCGAAGCCGGGTGCGTCTCGTGGATGTTCCACAAAAAGGGGTACATCGTCGTGAACAGCGCCAGGATCGATGAGGACAAGCTCATGACGCTGGCACTGGACGCGGGCGCCGAGGACATGCAGACCGAGGACGATAATTTTGTGGTCACCACGCCGCCGAACGATTTCGAAAAGGTGAAAAAAGCGCTGGAGGATGCCGGCGTGACGCCGGACGCGGCCGAGGTCACCATGATCCCGCAGACCTATGTCAAGCTTGAGGGCAAGGAAGCGCAGCAGATGATGCGCCTCGTGGAAACGCTTGAGGACAACGACGATGTCCAGAATGTCTATGCGAACTTCGATATCCCCGAGGAGATCATGAGCGCGGTGTAGCCGCAGGCATTTGCTTGCCGGATGCAGAACGCAGACGTGGCAGGCCGCTGAAAAGGTCTTTTACCGTCTTCGCAAGCGAAACAAGCCCGGTTTTCAGGGTCAGTAACTTCGAGATTGCCGCGTCGCGAAGAACACTCCTCGCAATGACATTTCGAGAGTTATTTTGCAACTTGCCAGGGATACAACGCCCGAAATTGTTCCATTTTCATCCTGCAATTTGAATTTTACAATGCTTTCAGGTTCACGGGGAGGTATCATATGCGGGTGCTGGGGGTTGATCCGGGGACGCTTACGAGCGGGTACGGCATCGTTGCGGAAGAGGACCACAAGCTGTTCTACGTTGCGTCGGGCGGCATCAGCCCGTCGGCCAAGCAGCCGTTCCCGAAGCGACTCAAGAAGATCTACGAGGAGCTGGAGAAGATCATCGAGAAGTACCGTCCCCATGTCGTTGTTGTCGAGGACCTGTTCGTTTCGAAGAACATGCAGTCAGCGCTCAAACTCGGACATGCGCGCGGGGTCGCAATCCTGGCGGCGATGAACGCCGGGCTGCCGGTGTTCGAGTACGCGCCGCTCGAGGTGAAGCAGGCGGTCGTGGGGAACGGGAAGGCGGAAAAGAAGCAGGTGCAGATCATGGTCAAGACGCTGCTGGACCTGCCGAAGGTCCCTCACCCCGCTGACGCAGCCGATGCTCTTGCCGCCGCCATTTGCCACATCCACTCCTCCCGGTTGAAAGAGATCCTCAAGAACTCCCCCCTGCTGCGCCAACCGGCGCGTGCCGGCTCGCCCAGAAGCGGAGCCGGCCGCAGGACCCAGGCGGGATAAGATGATCGCACTGATCACGGGCACGCTGAAGCGGAAGGCAGCCGACTATCTCATTGTCGATGTTTCCGGTGTCGGCTACCAGGTGCAGGTCCCGCTGTCCACGCTTTACGGCGTCCCCGAGCCGGGAGGGGAAGTCACCCTGCATATCCACACCCATCTGCGCGAGGACGCTCTTTCTCTTTTCGGTTTTCTCACCCCGTCCGAAAAGGACATGTTCCTGCTGCTCATGAGCGTCTCCGGCATCGGACCGAAGCTGGCGCTCGCCGTCCTGTCCAGTCTGCCCGTAAACGAGCTGTGCGGCGCCCTGCAGTCCTCCGACGACTCGAAACTCTGCGCGATACCGGGTATCGGCAGGAAGACGGCGGCGCGGATGGTCCTGGAGCTGAAAGACAAAATCGCGCGCTTGTCGATGGACGTCCCCGGGGCGGCTCCGTCTGCCCTTGGCCAGGAGGATGTGGTCTCGGCGCTGGTAAACCTTGGTTATAAACGGTCACAGGCGGAAGACGCCGTCAGGAAGGTCCGGGAGGGAAGACCCGGTATGACGCTGGAGCAGCTGATCAGGGATACACTTTCAATCCTGGTTAAGCGGTGAGAACGGGCGACGAACATGATCCGGCCCGCCAAGAGAACGGATAAAGATGACCGCAGAGGGCGCAGAGAAAATCAGGCATACAAGAAGCTGAAAAAATATTACCAATTCATGAAACACAGATTCTTTCCTCCTTGAAGTTGAGCCGCGAGACGCTCGGACTCCGGATAAATTTTAATGTAGTTCATTTGGAAGAGGGAATAAAGAGGATCGCTAACGGTTTATCAGTCGGAGAGGCTAAGAATTTCTCTGCCCTCTGCGGTTATGCGCTTCTGTTTTTCTCAAGCCTGAGGTTCGCATTGTCCAAGAGGATCATAGAACCCGAGCAGAACGACGACGATGTCCAGATCGAACGGAGCCTGAGGCCGGTCCGCTTCGAGGATTTCGTGGGGCAGGACCGGATCAAGGAAAACCTGCACGTCTTCATCAAGGCCGCGAAGGGCAGGGGCGAGGAGCTCGATCACGTGCTGTTCTGCGGGCCGCCGGGGCTCGGCAAGACCACGCTGGCGAACATCATCGCCCACGAGCTGGGCGTGGGCATCAAGAGCACTTCCGGTCCGGTGCTGGAGCGGGCCGGCGACCTTGCCGCGATCCTGACGAACCTTCAGCCGCACGACGTCCTGTTCATCGACGAGATCCACCGGCTGAACCGCGTCGTGGAAGAGGTCCTGTACCCGGCCATGGAGGACTTTCAGCTCGATATCATCATCGGACAGGGACCGGGCGCCCGCTCCATCAAGCTCGACCTGCCGAGGTTCACGCTCGTCGGCGCGACGACGAGGACCGGGCTCCTGACCTCGCCGCTCCGGGACCGGTTCGGCGTCATCGACCGGCTGAACTTCTATTCCCCGGACGAGCTCAAGACGATCGTACTCCGCTCGGCGCGCCTGCTCGAGACGTCGATCGAGCCCGCCGCTGCCGTGGAGATCGCGCGGCGTTCACGGGGCACGCCGAGGATCGTCAACCGGCTGCTCCGCCGCGTGCGGGACTTCGCCCAGGTCAGGGGAGACGGAAAAGTAACGGGGGACATCGTCTCGTCCGCGATGCAGCGGCTCGAAGTGGATGAGCGGGGCTTCGATGAGATGGACCGCAGGCTGCTGCTCCTGATCATAGACAAGTTCGACGGCGGGCCCGTGGGACTCGAGACGCTCGCTGCAGCGCTCAGCGAGGAGAAGGACACGCTCGAGGACGTGTACGAACCGTACCTCATCCAGGAAGGGTTCCTGGACCGGACTCCGCGGGGCAGGCAGGCAACGCGCCTCGCCTACGAATATTTCGGCAGGAGCAGACCGGCCTCGCGGCAGGAGAAACTGCTGTAGGTGGTCTGTTGCGGCGGTGAGTCCGACCAGCCATGACACAAGGCAGCGGAGGGCGAACAGTATGAGCATAAAGATGTTTCTCCACATATGCTGCGCGCCCTGCGCACTCTACCCCTTCTTCCGGATGAAGGAAGAGGGCATCAGCGTCACGGGGTATTTTTATAATCCGAACATCCATCCCTTCACCGAATACCGGAGGCGGCTCGATACGGTCAGGGATTTCTCGATCCGCGTCGGCCTCGACGTCGTGTACCGCGACGGGTACGATCTCGACGAGTTTCTGTCCGCTGTCGCGGGCAAGGGCGCGGGACGCTGCGAGCAGTGCTACCGCATGAGGCTGAGCACGGCGGCAAGGGAGGCGCGGGAGCGGGGCTTCCGGGTCTTCACGACGTCACTCCTGTACAGCAAATACCAGAAGCATGACCTGATCAGGGGCATCGCCGGGGAAGCGGCCGCGGATCAGGGGATCGAATTCCACTACGAAGACTTCCGCCATGGCTGGCGGGAGGGGATCGTCGAGTCGAAGTCTATGGGGCTCTACCGCCAGCAGTACTGCGGGTGCATTTACAGCGAAAAAGAGCGCTACCAGGCGAAGCCGAAATAAACTGACGCAGAGGCGAGAGGTTCGCCTTTCCCTGTCTTCCGCGGTTGGGCATTTATGAAAGTTCACTTACTGGCCTTGCTTGCCATGCTCGGCGCGGCGGTGTCGGCTCCTGCTGCGGAACATATCCGGGTCGTCGTGGCCGATGACCAGCAGGCCGTGACCCTGAGATCACAGGCCGGACTGACAGCAGACGGCGTCCCTGGCGATAGGAGGCTCCACTTCACGCCGTCATCCGTCGGCACCCGGCCTGTAAGCGTGGGCTCCGCAGGCACGTTCGTCCAGATGAACGGACGGAGCTACCGGGGAACCATCGAGCTCAGGAAGAAGCGGAACGGCTTGCTGCTGGTCATCAACGATATCGATATCGAGGACTACCTCAAGGGCGTCGTGGCATCGGAGGTCCCGCATGACTGGGAGCCGGAAGTGCTCAAGGCCCAGGCCGTGGCATCGAGAACGTATGCGCTCTACCAGAAAAGAGCGGCGGGGAGGCGTCCCTATCATATTCTCGCCACCGTGGACAGCCAGGTCTACGACGGCAGGAGCGGCGAGCACGAAGCGGCCTCCCGGGCCGTGAAGGAAACGGAAGGCATCGTTATCACCTACGACGGGGCATTGATCCCCGCTTTCTATCACTCAAGCTGCGGGGGGCACACGGAAGACGCTTTCGAGCTGTGGGGCATCGATGCGCCGTATCTCCGGGGAGTGGACTGTGACTGCCAGGAGATATCCACCTACGGTGTCTGGGAAAAAAGGATAAGTCCGGTACAACTGAGGTCCGCGCTCATGCGGCTGGGCTACCGCATCAACAACATTCGCGACATCGGCATCGATGGCATAACTCCGGCTGGCAGGGTGAAGCAGGTGGAGATCAGGTATGCGGGAGGGACAGCCGAGGTCCCGGCGGAGAAATTCCGGGCTGCCATCGGCAATTCGCTCGTGCCGAGCGTCTTCTTTGAGGCCGGGATGTACGGAGATGAGATCGTGATTTCCGGACGGGGGCGGGGGCACGGCGTCGGGCTGTGTCAGTGGGGGGCGCGGCAGATGGCCCGCGAGGGCTCCGACTACCGCGCCATACTCGCCCATTATTATCCGGGAACGAAGCTGGTCAAGAGGGAGAATCATTGAGCATGAAGAAAAAGCAGAGAAAAAAACTGCAGGCGGCAGTTTCCGCACCGATCCGGGCGATCACCGTGGCAACAGGAAAACCGCCCTCCCTGATCGCGCTGATCCTTTTCACCGTCATGGTGGCTGGGCTTGTCGCCGGGGCGAATGTCCGGAACCGGGTGTATCAAACGCCGGTGACCATGTGGGCCGACACATCCGCCAAATCGGCGAACAAGCGGAGGACCCACGAGAACTACGGCCAGGCGCTGTCCACCTACGGCATGTACACCGACGCGATCCGGGAGTTCAAGACGGTCCAGGCACTGAAGGACGACGGCAGCGTTCCGCTCCGTGACCTTTACCGTGAGATCGGCGTCGTCTATTTCCGGATCGGGATGATCGATGATGCCATCGTGTCCTGGCAGACCGGGCTCCAGTACGCGCCCTACGATCCAAGCCTCCTGAACAATCTTTCCGTGGCTTACATGAGAAAGCAGCGGCTCGATGACGCGGAGCTCGCCATCCGCCAGGCGCTCGTCGGCCTGCCCAACATGCCGCAGGCCCTGAATTCCCTCGGCGAGATCCTGATGGTCAAGGGAAACTACGAGGAGGCGCTCCAGTATTTCCTGAAGGCCATCGATGTGAGCCCCGAGGGCCCGTCGCGGTACTGGAACGCGGCCCTTGCCTTCGAGAAGACCGGGCGTATCGACATGGCGCTGCAGTATGCGAACCAGTATGTGGCCATGGAGACGGACCCCGCAATGCGGCAGCGGGGGCTCCAGTACATCCAGAGCCTGCAGGCGCATATGAGTAAGAGGAAGTGAACCCGTGAGCGGCGGCTGGACTCGAGTGATCGCGGAGACTCATGGATGGTTCCGGGTCGCATCGCTGCGGATATAATATTAGTCTCAAAATAAGAGAGCTGGATTGCGCTACACTCTACAACCCATCCCCTTTTCAGTCTCACCCCGCACGAGGCCCCATCATCCGTAAGCGAGACCCGTGATTTCCGAGCTTATGACTCCCTCCTCTTCAATAAGCACCGGACGTACAATCTATCCTCAAAGCTGACGCTTCGTGAGGAAAAGCTAAGCGTGAGTGCGGTGATACGTAGGGCCACATCGTGAATTTCAACCTGAACTGTCGGGTACGGCAGATCCTCGCGGGCCTGGAATAGCCTTTCAGGGACGATGCACCAAACACGTCTTAAGATTGGAACAGAACAACTTTGTTGCGAAGGTGTCGCGTCGGCTCTGATAGTAACCTCTCTCAGGAGCTGTCATCGTCTCCCGCAGCCCTCGACAGATCATTCCACTTATAAAACCGGTAAGGCTTCTTCAGATGTTTTCTTTCTTTCCCTTCATTACGCCCAGCTCCCCGAGACGCGTGTCTTGACGTTGCCTATCTGATGATAATAAGTTATTCTGAATTTGATTCGTGGCTCACGCCGACAATGAGAATGATCTGAAGACTATAGCAGTGCAAGGAGCGTAGTGTTGAAGCCGATTCAAAGTTTGCAACACGCTTCTCTCACTTTGCGCCAGCGATATCGGCGCATGAAAACGATGGGTTTTGTATGCGTCCAGGGCCGCTCCGTGTTGAAGATTTGTCCCGAGCTGCAACAGGGTAGGAACACGTAAGAAAGAGAGAGCAGCGGCTTGATCGAATACAACGTGATAGCAGAAGAATGAAGGGCTTTTACGGGATATCCGTGGGGGAGTAGCTGACCTGGTTCCTGCCGTTCCGCTTCGAGAGATAGAGCGCCTCATCGGCCTTCTTGACGAGCTGCTCCGGGCTGGTGTCATCCGTCTCCGCGATCCCGGCCACTCCGACGCTGACCGTCACCTTGCCATCCTGCTGTCCGTCCGCAATGGTGAATGTGTGCTGCTCCACCGCTTTCCTCAGCCGCTCCGCCGCCTTTACGGCATGATGCATCTCCAGCTCGGGCATGATGAGCGCGAACTCCTCGCCGCCGTAGCGGCAGCAGATGTCGATGGAGGCGCACCGGCATTGGGTCTGCATGACCTGGGCGAGCTGCTTGAGCACGCGGTCGCCTGCCTGGTGTCCGAATTCGTCGTTGAACTGCTTGAAGTGGTCGATGTCCAGCATGATCAGGGAAAGGGGCTTCCCTGTGCGGTCGCGTCTGTTGATCTCCTGTAAGAGCCGCTCCTGGAAGACGCGGTGGTTATAGAGGCCCGTCAGGCCGTCAAGCTGGGACAACTGCTGGATCTTCTCGAAGAGCCGCGATTTCTCGATGCCAGCGGCGATCTGGTGCGACAGGATGGCCATGAAATCCATGTCGTCCACGCTGAGTCCGTGCTTTTCGGGGGAGTCCATACCGATCGCCCCGATCGTCCTGTTGTGGACCTTGAGCGCGATGCCGATATAGGAGCCGTTCCGTTTGTCCTCGCCCGGGAAATGGATGAAGTCGTTGAGGGTGTCGTAGAATATTGCGAGGTCGTGAATCTGCGTGTGCTCCCCGGACTCGACGATCCTGCCCGGTACGCCGTCGCCCACGTTCAGCGTGACCCGGTCCGAGATGTTCAGACCGCTGTAGAAGACCAGCTCGAGTTGTCCGCTCTTCTCATCAAGGAGGTAGACGGAGGTCCGGTCGAAGGGGAGGGATTTCCTGACGGACGCCATCACCTGGCGCAGCATCTCCTGCAGGTCGAGGATGGAGCCGATCGTGCGCGAGATGTGGTAGTGGGTGTAGATCTCGTTCAGCTTTTTTTCGAGCAGGTCGCTGACGGATTTTTCCCGCGCTCGCGCCTGTTCGAGCTCCTGCTCGAGCGTTATGATCCGTTCTGTCAGCTGTTCATCGGACATGAAGGCCCCTTGACGAGCGGGATGGCATCAGGAACACCCGCCGAAGAGGGTATCTCTTCCGGAAGAGGGTCCCTGCCGGGGAGAAGAGCGATTCTCGCGGAGCACAAAAAGGTTTTGAAGCCAGAATACTTTTTTCGCGAGCTTGGCGCGTTTTCGAAAATTGCATTGTCCTGTTTGACGCAGAGCTCATGTTCAAGGGAAATACCGTCAGACAATGTCGCAAGTGACCAGAGCCTACTGTCCTTTCGGTTGCGCCGGCTTGAGCGGAATGGCCTTTGGCTGTGAAGCCTGTGCGCCCGCAGCAGGCGCTTCGGTTTTCTCCGCGGGCTTTGCCCCGGGTGCGGCCGAAGGATTGGGCTGCGCTGCAGTTGTTGCGGACGGAACCGGTGAACTTTCTATGACGATCATCGTCTTATGGCCCTTGATCTGGAAGCCGGCCTCCGGCATTTTCTGAGCATAGGCGGCAGCGATCAGCGCCGCCTGATCGACCTTGTTCTGTTCGAGGAATTTTACCAGCGCCAGTGCCCGGTCCGCAGCGAGCACCCTGGCATCCTTCGGCGGTATCTTCTTCTTGCCCTTGCCCTGCGCCGGGACCGGATCGGTCATGTTGCCGATCAGGATCTCCCTGCCTTTCAGTTCCTTGCTTCCCAGCAGAGCCGCAAGCTTCAGACGGAGTTGAGGGCTGTCCTTGGCAAACGTCACAGAGCCCGGCGTGTAAAGGATATCCTCGGAGATATTGACCACGATGCCGTTCCCCGCAGCTGTCACTTCAGCCTTGCCCGCCTTGATCTCATCGCTTAGTCCCGCTTTCAGGGCGTCCACAGCCGGATTAACCCACGCAACTTCCTGGGCCTCCTTAGTCTCTTGTGCCTTGTATTTTTTCAGCTCCGCCTTCGCCTTGTCCATCTCCGGGATGCCGGCTTTCATCCGCAGATAATCCGTCCTCATGGGCTCGAAGGTCATGAAATAGAAAACGGCTGCAGCGGTAAGGGCCGCCACGAGCAGGGCGCCGAGCAAGTAGGTAACGATCTTCATCTTGGGAACCTCCTGAATGGGTCGAAATCTGCCACGGAGACAGTGAACATGGAGCCATTCTCATGGAAAGAGCGTGATCTTACTCCGTGTCGCCTTAACTCTGTGGTGAAAATGCTTGGCTGCTACTCGCATTTTTATCACGCGAGCCTGTTGACCGCCTGTTCGATTCTGTCCAGTCCTTTGACTATGTTCTCCATCGATGTCGCATAGGAGAGGCGGATGTACGCGTCTGCGCCGAAGGCGTCTCCGGATACGAGCGCGACCTTGGCGTCCTCGAGCAGATAGGTCGCAAGATCCGAAGAGTTCCTGATCCTTTTTCCGTTCACGCTCTTGCCGTAGAGCGGAGAGACCCGCGGGAAAGCGTAGAAGGCGCCGACCGGCATGACGCAGGATATGCTTTTTATCTTGTTCAGCCTTTCAACCATGTACTTACGCCGCTTGTCGAACTCGGCGTTCATGGTCTGGATGAAGTCCTGCGGGCCGCGGAGCGCTTCAAGGGCCGCCTTCTGGGAAATGGACGCGGGGTTCGACGTGCTCTGGCTCTGGATGTTGGCCATGGCGGCGATGACGTCCCTGGGACCGGCTGTGTAACCGATGCGCCAGCCCGTCATGGAATGCGATTTTGATACGCCGTTCACCACGATGGTCAGGTCCTTGATCTCCGGACCCAGCGAGGCGATGCTGTAATGCTTGAACCCGTCGTACAGGAGCTTTTCGTAGATCTCGTCGGAGATCACATAGATCCGGTGCTTCACGGCGATTGCCGCTATCTCCTCGAGCGTCTTCCTGTCATAGGCCAGACCCGTGGGGTTTGAAGGGCTGTTCAGGATCAGCGCTTTGGTCTTTTTCGTGATGGCCTTTTCAAGCCGGGCAGCGGAAAGCTTGAACCCTTCCTGCTCCGTGGTCTCTACAATGACCGGCGTCGCATCGTTCAAGAGCACCTGGTCCGGGTAGGAGACCCAGTAAGGCGAGGGGATGATCACCTCGTCGTTGGGATCGAAGAGCGCTTCCGCGATGTTGTAGAGAGAGTGTTTCGCGCCGCAGGAAATGATGATCTGGGATCTTTCGTACGTGAGTCCGTTGTCTTTCTTGAACTTCTCGACGACCGCCTCTTTCAGCTCGTCGGTCCCGCCCGCGGGCGTGTATTTCGTGAATCCGGACTGGATTGCCTTGATCCCGGCCTGTTTCACGTTCTCCGGCGTGTCGAAATCAGGCTCTCCCACGCCGAAATCCACAACATCGATGCCCTGCGCCTTCATCGCCTTGGCCTTCGCCGCCGTTGCCAGCGTGGGGGAAGGCTTGATTGCCATAGCTCTTTTCGCAATTCCCATGCTCATGGAAAACCTTTCGTGCCATCAGTGGTCATTTTCTAAGTGCTTGAATTTTTAGCACACAAAGAGGCCAAAGTCAATCAGATTGTTGGAAGCGGGGCACAATCGGCTTGTTTAGGCGTAAGCAAGGATGAAGAATTGAAAGGGCTGAACGACGCTCCGGTCTTTCGCCGCCAACATCAGCACAAGCCTCCTGTCGGGATGACCGCGATCAAGGCCTTCTTACGAGCAGCAGAGGTGACCCTGTGTTCCTGAGCAGCGTGATACAATCAGATATGGGAACAAGTAGATGACCTTATGACCGCTCTTTAACCGGAATTCGTATGACACTCAGAAAAATGATCGTAACCGCGATCCTTTCGACCCTCATGGTTCTGTGGATGCTCAGTCCAGGGCAAACAAAAAGCAGGGAAACTTTTGCCGCTGAACGTTCGTACACGGACCCGGCCATCGGCTCGGAGTTCGTCCTGGTCAAGGGCGGGTGCTACGAGATGGGCGATGTTTTCGGCGACGGAGAGAAGGATCAAAAACCGGTGCACAAGGTCTGCATTGCTGATTTCTACCTGTCGAAGCACGATGTCACGGTAGGGGACTTCCGGAAGTTCGTGAAGGATACCGGATATGCGACCGATGCCGAGCGAAGCCAGGGCTGCGCTGTATGGAACGGGAGCAGGTGGCAGTACGACGGCAACAAGAATTGGCGTAATCCGGGTTTTGCGCAGGACGACCAGCACCCCGTGGTTTGTGTTTCGTGGAACGACGCCAAGGCGTTTGCCGAATGGATTTCGCGCAAGACGAAGGTGAGGTATTGCCTGCCAACGGAGGCGGAGTGGGAGTATGCGGCGAGAAGCAGGGGGAGGAATTATAGATACAGCTGGGGAAATGGCAAGCCGTCAGGAAATATTGGTGATGAATCGCTAAAGCGCTCGGTTTCCGGTCTGGAAATATGGGCTGGATATGATGACGGCTTCGTGTATACGTCGCCGGTTGGCAGTTTTAAACCAAACGAACTCGGGCTGTATGATATGACGGGAAACGTCTGGCAGTGGACAGCTGACTGGTACGGCGAAACCTATTATAAGGAAAGTCCGAAAGACAATCCGACGGGCACGTCACAGGGACCCCTCCGTGTGCTTCGCGGCGGCTCCTGGAGCAACAAGCCGGGCGCCGTGCGCGTGATGTTCCGCAACAAGAGGTTCCAGGCGGACCGCAGCGCTTACTTTGGGTTCCGCTTGAAAGCAAAGTGTCCGCGGGCCGATGGTGATGCTCTCGCGAAGCTCGAACGGGGCCATGCGGTGCGATGATTCAACGAAATATCATCCTCTGACCATGACGCGCTGATCCCTCGTTGAATCTAAGAGAGCCCTCTCCGCCATCGTCGTCCGCTGCGTTCTGCGCTGGAAGCTTGTCAACAATCCTGGTGCCTTCGCGAATCAGGCTCAGAAGTAGTCTTCCACGTCATAAACGTCTCTCAGAAAGCCTCTTCTCCGTTTACAGAGCGTATCGTTACTGAGCTTTCTGTCAGGTTCTTTCCTCCCTGACTCAGTACATTTTTACATTATGCCTCTTCTACTTTAGTAACAGGACAAAATTAGCCCTGTTAAAAAGTAAAAATATTAAAAAAAATACTTGAAATATCCTTCACTGCTCCAGGAGAGTAGTATAATATAATTAACTTGAGGTAAAGGAGGTGTTCGCTATGAAGAAGACTATACTTATATTAACGGTAATGGCCCTTGCGCTAGCTTTTGCGGTGACCTATGTGGATGCTGCAGAAGTTTCGAAAGATTGGCCATCGAATGGGATCACGGTGTTCAGCACGGGTGTTGTGGCACTCGATGATGCGGCTATTCTTCCCATGCAGGCACATGTGGACTCAGACATGTATTTGGAGGGATCGGCTGCAGGCGGACTGCGTGAGGAAAAGCCTCTCTCTAATGGCGTTACGTACTTTGAGATGACACGTCCGGCAGGCGATGAACATCCGGGCAAGTTTATCGACAATGGCATTACCGCATTTTAGTACGGAGGTCGTAGGAGCAGGGACGTAAGATAAAAAGTTTATGTGCATGCACTATGAAAGACAAAAGCAGGCTGAAGACAGCCTGCTTTTTTTTAACTGGCAGCAACGCACCCCGGCGAGCGATTAAGGGAATAGGGCTCCCTGGAGGATGCCGTGGCTGGTCGATTCATCATATCTCTTCTGCTCATCATCCAGTTTCTTGAGCCGCAGCCGGCAAAGGGTCTTTACCTGGCGGTCCAGGTCTTCGCACGTGGGCGCCGGCGAAAGCTCGGCAACGGCGCGGGTCATTTCATCTGCCGCCTCCAACACGATCTTCCCATGTCCGTTCTCATGAGTCATAAGGTGCTTCATATAGGCATCCCACTTGTCGACGAGTGACTGGGGAACATCGCCGGTCCTAACCCATTTAGGCAGTCGATAGATGACGTTGACAGTCATTCTAAATGAATCGGCGGAACAGGCATGGGAGCTGCGGTCATAATCGTAATCCCACTTCACCTTCCAGCTTGTGACGGAATCATACTTGACACCATCGTGCCACATTACCGCTTTCCGGGTCATCTGGTCAAGAAGGTCTCTTTCACAGGACCCGCAAATCTCGTAATACTCATATGTTTCCGTGTGCAGCGGTGCTGAAACGGTTTTTCTTTTCAAGGAACTGCGATCCTTTTCAAGGCTTGCCATTACAGCCCCGTTTTCACCTGCAAATGCAGTAGTGGTAACGGTCATTATGATAAGGAGGAATGCTTTTATTTTTCTTTCCATGCTTGCCCACCCGGGATGCTTTTGCGCCAAAGAGGCACGTTCTTAGTTCCAGGATTCACTAAACTTTTTAATAGTACGACTTTCTAAATATGGAAATCAAGAACGAAATGAACATGTTCGTTATCGGTGCAATATTGAGACAGATCATTTGAAACGTGATAATTCTATTATGAATTCTATTCAGTCGCAATATATAAACAATACAATTTCTAATACTTTAGCTCTAACCTAAAATATACCCCGAAATTATTCTTGCAATGTAAATAAGAATAATGCTAATCTCAAAATGACGTTATTATTTCGATATCCCAGTTGCCGGATCCAGAATTGCCGTTTCCCGGTGATGAATATGCATATATCCGGCCGCTTTTTTCGTGGAGGAAAAGAATGGGCGTTCTGCGTGACTCCGACCTCGTGACCATGGTTTTTGAACTGATGAACCGTGGCATACAGAGGGACAACCTCGAGCGAGCCATGAAGCATATGATCGGCCCTGACTGGCGGGATGTGAACCTGTCCATCTGGCTGAAGAGGCTCAGGGTCCAGGGATACGTTCTGCACAATGACCGCGAACTCACGGTCAGCGACCTGGAAGCCCTCGTGAAGGGACGTATCGCGCTGGACCAGTTGAATAACTGCAGGCTTGACCGGGACATGTAAAGCACAGCAGTCCGTCTCTCATCCCGCCCCTGACCGTCACTCCTGGAACAAACCCTTGCTTTCTCCCGCGGCCTCAAAACGCAACCTGAAGCACCGGCTGCCGCCACCAATCTCATCTCCCTTTCAGCCCCCCTCACGACTGTTGATCGAGCTCATCGTACACAAGTCGGGTAATATCGCGGATCGTCTTTACGAGGGCGCTCTCGTCGTCTCCGCGGACCATGATCCCGAGAAGGAACGGCCTGTGCGGATGATAAATGATGCCGTACTCATGCAGTTGGTACAGCTCTCTCTCCTCGCCGTGTTCCGCTACTGTGACCAGGCGCTTTCCGAACTTGCTCGCGATATCGATGTTCGCGGGAATACCGGAAGCCATCCCCGCACGGAAAGAGGATTTGGACAGGTACCGCAGGGCTTTTTCGGACATCTCTTCGGACAGGTACGATGAATTGAACAGCACGCGGTAGAAAGACGCGTAACCCCGGACCGAAAGGGAATCGGCTTCATCTCGCGGGTTGTATTCCACGTTGAGGTCCTTGAATACCCGGTCCAGCCGCTGGTTCGGGATGTTCGCGCGCAGTAGTGTGTACGCCGAATCATCATCATAGGCGATCATCCGGAAGATGAGGTCGTTCACGGAGGAGGGTTTTCCCGGTTCGATCGGGGATGGGCTCCCCTCCGGCACCCGTTCACCGGGTGCTCCGGCGGCGAGGGTCAGCGTCCTGCGCAGCACGAGCGGGTTCGACTCGGCCCATTTGAAGTAGGCGATCATCAGGGGCAGTTTCAGGAGGATCTTGGACGAGAATATCTCCCGTTCGTTGATCCCAATCCAGTTCCCATTGTTGAGGTCCCGAAAATAAACGGCCGCTGAGGCAACGACTCCGGTGTGCAACCTCTCATCGAGAAGATCGTTTATTTTGTACCGGAATGGCTTGAGTTCCTTTGCCGGCTGTCCCGCAGCATTGTTTGTTTCCGTTGACGTCCGGATGAAGCGGAATGCACCTTCCCGGGTCAGCGCAATTTCATCGCTCCTCTCGGTCTGCAAGGGAGAGAGCAATCCGACCATGCCGCTTCCGATAAAAAAGCCGAGCGCAAGAGCGCCCAGCAGCAGGGTCATCAGGTGCGACCGGCTCATCGTCATCTTATGGGCTGCTGTTTTCTCCATTTTTTTACTGGACAGTAATGAATAGCTCTTGACCGTATTTCACCGCACCGCCGGGCCGGCATCCTGAGTCGCCGGCGCAAAGACGTATACATTATACCCCACCAGGGGGCACAAGGCGAAAAAAAGGGTAAACTGAAGACTCTCTCGTCCCGCTCTTTTGTTGAGGTGCCTCTCCGGACGACAAAGAGCGATCCGGCAACAACGCATTTCTTCGTTTTCCCGGTCATGAACGGACAGCGCTAGGTACGGTCATATCCTTCCCCGGAAAGGTTTCCCGAGGGATGAACCGCAGCGTTGCGCAGTTCGTGCACTAGCGAAGGCCGGCAGACTGCGGCCGTCGGAACACCTTGCCCACCTGTGAGTCGCCTTGCCTGCTTCTCACCTCGGTCTGGACTAGGAACCAGCTCCGGTCTTCCTTCTCGGCAATGTCGCCCGCCTCGAGCGGCCTCGTGAAACTGGGCCATCCCGTCCGTACTGCCCACCGATCTGAGCAGCGGCTCGCCCGAAACAATGTCTACGTAGATGCCTTCCTTCTCTTATTATTCCAGTACTCATTGCGGACCGGCGGCTCGGTGCCGTTCCCCTGGATGACCGTGTACTGTATCGGCGTACGCCGTTTTTTTAGCCCTCACGCGAGGGTTTGACGTACCCGTTCTCGTACTGTGCGGTTAGTATGCCGCCCTCCCCTTCCCTATACCTTTTATATTCACCCCTGCGATATCTTCGATATCCTAGTCGCCCCTGCGTCGAACCGGCAGAAGTAGCGGAAGGGGCTTTTTTTCCATCGACCCGTAATTACCACCACCAGGAATTCTCCAGAAGGAATCACGACATATTTAATCCTAGTTTCTATCTCAATTATACACCAGGCGTAGGCAGGCGGGAGGCGGCATGCACGATAAGTTCTCCGCAAGAGAGACCCGGGCTGCCCGTAAAGAAGTTTCATTTTTTCGCGGGTTCAGATATTTAGATGAGGAATCCGGCCGTGATCGATCCATACCGGGGAGGTGAGGGTACTATGATCCGAGAGTTGTGGGGCCGGCTCCCGGTCTCTCCTGCCTGCTCGTTCTGAGTTCCTGCGCTCGATGCAGATCGCACCGCTGCCCGAACCGGCGTTCACGCCTAGGCTCCTGGTCTCTATCCAGGTCCACTGGACCCGCTACTAGGAGAACAGGGGCGGTGGGGCTCGACTGATGATAAATTCGTGGCGCAGCAGTACAGCAGCGCAAATAAATACCTGACTGAGACCGGTATCTATGAGGTCTCAAGTCGGCGCGGGTCTTGCCGGACGCAAAGGGGAAGGAAATACTTGCAATTGACTCTGCCTTTACGGTATAGTCTCCTGCCTGAGGGGGAAGCCCCGTCAAGAAGGAGTGCGGTACGAGATATGAGTGCAACGCCCGGCTGGTTCGAGAAAGACCTTCTGGAAACATTCTACCTGATCGTCGAGGAGTATCGGAGCGGCTCCATCGATGAGAAGACGTTCTTCGACCGGATATTCACGATCGCCGAGCGGTATGGCCGCCACGCGGGCAAGGAATCAGGCAGCCGGGATCAGATGAACCTGTTCATTTCCTGAGAAAGGCCCCTGCCGTGTGCGGCCGAACGCTTCCCCATGCCTCTGAGCTACCCGTCCCCTTCTTTTCCCACGTCGATGCAATACTGTCCATTCCGCTTCTGCCACGATCTTCCGGGGGAACAGGGCCGGAACAGGGCTTCGTGAACGCCGGTTTTCAGCCGCGGCGATCACGAGGGGACGGCCTTTCCCTCGGTACGAAGCCGCTTTCAATCCGGACAACTCTGGAGCAGATTAGGCACAAAAAAAACGAACAGTGAGGGAACCATGGAGCACAGGCAGGGAACCATCAGGGACTTCGTCGCAGGCACTGCGATCGTGGCTGCTGTAGTCTGGGGCTGCACCAGCGAACCACCCCGATTGAACATCCATAATGCGCACGTCGAATTTTCGGAGGTGATGCGCGATGAAGCGTCTGTGTATCTCACGATCGTAAACAGCGGCGGACCGGACAGACTGCTCCGTGCCCGCGTCGACATCCCCGGCGCAGAGGCCGATATTCACGAGATGCGAGGCGACGTGATGGTGATCGCGAAGTCGCTGGTCATACCCGCAAAGAACAGCCTCGTGCTCGCGCGTGCGGGTCCGCATATCATGGTCGCGAATCTGCCCCAAGACCTGAAGGTCGGCTCACAGTTTACTCTGACACTCCAGTTCCAGCGGTCGGGTGAACTCCAGGTGCTCCTGGAGTTCACGAAGCCTAGGAGCGAGCCGGTAAAGCCTCCCGCGACTCACGAGTATCATAAGCACTGATGGGAATTGAAGACCCTCGTGAGCGTGCCGGGTTCCGGGGAGACCACGAGAGCGGACAACCGAATCAATCGCGGGGAGAGATTGAGCGGCAGTCTGGCTGCCGATCGTGAACTTCAAAGGGGGCTGACGACTTCGGGTGGGAGCGCGCTCCGGTCGCCAACCCCTTTTTCACCCCTGGTACACCTCATCACGGACGCGGCATTTGCCCGCTATTCGTTCCTCATGGGCGCTCCGATCATGCTCCGGGTTGCAAACCGCCGGGAACTATGCTAAACTTTTTGAAATTTTCGGAGGAGCCATGATCGGATTTATTCTGCGCTGGTCCATGAACCTGCTCGCGCTCATGATCGCCGCGTCGCTGATCCAGGGCATCAGGATCCAGAGCGTCGAAATGGGCATCCTCGCGGCGGGAATCCTGAGCATCGTCAACGCGGTGATCCGACCGGCGGTGCTGGTCCTCACGCTTCCGATCAACCTTCTGACGCTCGGCCTCTTTACGCTCGTGATCAACGCAGCCATGCTCCAGCTCGTCTCCATGCTCGTGCCCGGTCTCGTGATCGACGGTTTTCGCGCAGCCTTCTTCGGCGCACTCCTGATCAGCCTCATCAGCTGGATTCTGAACATCTTCATTGCCGGTGATGGCAAGTTCGTATTCATCAAGAAGGCGGGCAAGGACGGCGAACGCAAGTAACGCGCCGGGTAAGGAAGGGCAGTTCGCCCCTCTCGCCGCCACCGGATTTCCTGGCAAAATCATAAAAAGAAGCAGGGCTGCCCATGACACACATGCACATACCGGACGGCATTCTTCCCGTCTGGCTCTGGCTCGCCGGATTCGTGGCCATGGCCGTGGCTCTCGGGTTCAGCTTTTACCGTCTCCGCGGCATGGATACGAAGAAGATGATCCCCCTGCTGGGCGCCCTGTCCGCGGCCATGCTCGTGGTGATGAGCCTGCCTATTCTTCCCGGCTATCACATCAACCTGACCGTCGTGACCGGCATCCTGATCGGGCCCAGTCTCGGGCTGATCGCGGCATTCATCACGAGCGTCATTCTCGCGTTCATGGGACACGGCGGCATTACCGTCATCGGGCTGAACACGCTGCTCCTCGGGTCCGAAGCGGTTCTCGGCCACCTCCTGTTCTCGCTCCTGAAACGCCTGCCCGTGTTCTGGCGGGCGGCCGCGGCCACGGTGGTGACCCTGTTCATTACGACGATGCTGCTGATCGGAATCGTGGCCGTCGCTCATCTCGATCCCGACGTGCTCCATCACGGCGAGGAGCACGACCATGCAGTGCATTCCTGTGGATCGGTATCGACCTTTGCTGTTGTGGTGCTGACGATCGGGGCCGTGGGATGGATCATTGAGGCGGCGATCACCGGGGCGGTTGTCAGGTTCATCTCCCAGGTGAAGCCCGACCTGCTGGGGCACGGGTTGCACCGCAGCTCCAAGAAATAATAAACAAGGAGAAGGGCGTGATCTCTGTCGCGCGGATCGACCATTGGGCAACGAGCGGGAACGGCCCCTTTCACCGGGCTTCGGCCCTTGCGAAGTTCCTTTTCCTGTTTCTCGTGGTAGGCAGCGCCTTGACGGCACGGTCCCCCTATCCGCTGATGGCGGGATACGGCCTGATCCTCGTTGTGGCTGCCGCTTCCGGGCTGCCGTGGGCGAGACTCGTCCCGCTTTCCCTCTACGCGGTCCTGTTCGCCGTTCTGTACGGGATCAGCATACAGGGCGGTCTTTTGGCCTATGCGCTGCTGGTCTTCAAGGCGATCACGCCGTCCCTGGCCCTGCTGGCGCTCGTCGTCAGCACGCCCTATCCGAGGATCTTTTCCCTGATCAGTACGGTCCTGCCCGAGATCCTCGCCGCAGGGCTGTTCATGACCTACCGGACGCTGTTCATTCTCCTGGACATGATGGACAATTTCGGCGTGGCCATCCGGCTGCGTGGAGGGTTCTCGCCGGGCAGTCTGGCGAAGAACAGTTCGAACATCGCGAAGGGGATCGGCATGCTGCTCGTGCGGGCCGTGGAGCGGGCGCAGCGGCTCTATGCCGTCATGGCGGTCCGGGGCTACAACGGCAGCATGGCCCAGAAGGGGGCTGAAGGAATGCGACGCGAGGACTGGCTCCCTCTCGCGACGGGTCTGACGGTGTTCATGCTTGCGATCATGTGGACGTAATGGAGGAAAGGAGCACAGCGTGATGCCACGCGTGAAGCGGGGAGCGTTCGTCACAAGCTGCTAACGAGTGCGGAAACAGGCGGGCATCGTGAAGGAGATATTCAGAGCATGATGATGTCCTCCCTCCCTTTGCCGGAAGATCGCTCTTGTCCGAGCACCGCAGGATTGAAATAGTCTTTAACCATGGAACCGATCATAACCGTCAGCTGTCTGAAGCATATTTATCCCGACACGACCGAGATCCATATCTGCGGCCTGGACTTCGTCGTGAACCGGGGCGAACGCGTCGCGATCCTCGGCGGGAACGGGTCGGGTAAGACCACGCTTTTGTACCATGTTCTCGGCCTGCTCAAGCCGGACGAGGGGAAGGTGACCGTGTTTGGCATGAACCCTGCCACGCATTATCCTGCCGTCCGGGAGCGCATTGGCGTGCTGCTGCAGAGCGTCGACGAGCAGATCCTTTCACCCACGGTCTGGGACGACGTATCGTTCTCGCCACGGAACTACGGCTACGAACGGACGCTGAGGGAACAGATGGTCGCGCAGGTCCTTGCGGAGCTCGGCATTGAACACCTGCGCGACAGGATCTGTCACTACCTGTCGGGAGGCGAGAAGCGGAAGGTGGCCCTCGCCGGCGCGCTCGTGATGCGGCCCGAGCTCCTCATCCTTGACGAACCCTTTGAGGGGCTCGACTCACGGTCCCGCGGGGAACTGGTGTCGCTTCTGAACGCACGGAATAGAGAGGGCATGACCATCGTCATGTCTACTCATGATCTGAACCTGGTCGCGGCCTTCGCCGACCGCGTCTATGTGCTCGCCAAGGGCAAGGGTGTGGTGACTGCGGGCACTCCCGCAGACATCCTGGTGAACAGCGGGGCCCTCAAGGCATCCAGCATAGATCCGCCGCTCCTGACGGAGCTCTTTCTGAAGCTGCGGGAGCGCGGGGTGGAGGTGAACGTTCCGATCCATCTCGAGCAGGCCGTTGCCAGCCTCGTCCCGCTGCTCAAAGAGTTGCCGCGCGGTTGAGAAGGGTTGTTGCATTTCCAGCGCGTCACCGGTATACTGCCGTCTGACCGGGAGGGGCGCCAGGAGGAAGAGGTATGATGAACACCAGTTTCGAACACCGGAAGGGAAGCCTGATCACGGCTATTGCGCTGGTCCTCGCTGCGGCGGTGATCGCCGGCTCGGCGGTCTGTTATTTCAGCCTGGAGCGAAACGGCGCAGGGTTTCTGCTTTCCCTCGTCATCCTTGCCGTCGTGCCCGGCGCCGCCTACCTCCTCTACCGGCAGCTGATCTTCCCCTACTACCGGCGTCTTGAGGATGCAAATCTCGAACTTCACCTCCGGCAGGAGGAACTGCTCGATATCAAGGACGACCTCTTCATCAAGTTCCTTGGCGTCTATGATGTCAACTATGCGGCCAACTCACCGCGACTGTTTTCGAACCGCATGAAGGATGTCGCTGACGTGACGGCCCGGGTCATGGAGGCCGAGGTCTGCCTGCTCTTCCTATACGACAAGAAGGCCGACGAACTCGTGCTTAGCGCAGCCAACAAGGACCTCATGGACGGGTTGAAGAACGTCAGGGTCGCGCTCGGTGAAGGCATCGAGGGCTGGGTCGGCCGGAAGCTCGAACCGGTCATGCTGAAGGACCTGCGCAGCGACGGCCGGTTCAGGGAGATCCCGGAACTGAACCTCTCCCGCTATCAATCGGCCTACTGCCTCCCGCTGTATGTTTATTCGAATGGAGCTCTGATGGGAGTCATGGAGGTGCTGTACACCAAACCGAGAAGTTTCACCGACGAGGAGATAAACTTCTTCACGACGCTCTCAGGCATCATTGCGACGACGGTGCAGAACGAGCAGATGCAGATCGAACTCCGGAAGATGAACCTGGAACTGGAGCAGTGGGTTACGGAGAAGACCGAGGAGCTCCGTTCGTCCGAAGAGCGCTACCGGAGCCTCGTTGAGAACGCCTGCGATACGATCTTCGTAGTGGCAGAGAACGGGGATGTGGTTTTCGTGAACGAGCAGGCAGCGCGCCTTACGGGTTGCACGAAGTACGATCTCGTGCACAAGAACTTCTTTGAACTCTTTGTCGATTCTGCCGGACTCCGGAAGCTTCTGGCCGAGGCGTCGCAGGGGGGGCGCGGCCTCAGCCATGCCGATCTCAGAAAGGCGGATGGGGGAATCGTGCCTGTCGATGTCAGCGCCGTAGGCCTCACGCTCATGGGTAAGCGGTTCGTGCAGTCTGTGGTTCGCGACATGTCCTCTCTCCTCCAACTCGAGAATCTGCTCAAGGAGAAGCAGAAAGAGATCGCGGAACTCAAGGCAGGGCGGAGATCTTAGAAACTTCTTCCGGCTGCGTCCCGATTGATCTTTCCGATTTTAACCTTTACATGTCACGGGTTTCATGGTATAAATTATGCATGGCGGCCTGGTTCGGGCCGCCATAATAACTTTAATCATGAACATGAAAGCCAGCGCAAAACGGGGCGCGTTGTTGCTCGCAGTTCTTCTTCTCATCGCGGCGCTCTATGGCGGTTTGCAACTCATACGCCGCGGAGGCATAGAGGACCTGTCGATGCCATCCCTGTTCAAGCCGGCCAAGACACCGCGGCTGTTAATGAGCATGCAGGGGTTCCGGTTCACGCAGTCGGAAAACGGCAGGGTGGCCTGGAGGATGCGCGCCGGGAGCGCCGATCTCTATGAAAACAAGGAAGCGCAGCTGAAAGACCTTGAGATCACCTTCACCGCCCCGGACCTGAAGGTGGCGGCTCTGATCGGTGATTCAGGGCGGATGGACACAGCGACGGGCGACGCATCGATCCGTGGTGTCGAACACGAAGTCCGGGTCGTCACAAGCGACGGTTATCTGCTGACCACCCGGTCCCTCTCCTGGAGGGCCGGCCCCAGGCTGGTCAACACTCCTGACCCCTTCAAACTGCTTGGGAAGGAGATCTATCTTGAGGGCAAAGGGTTGTCGGCAAACGCGGACATGCGGACGATCGTCGTACAAAACAATGTTAAAGCGGTGCTTCAGGAATAGTCTCCTGCTTCTTGTCTCCGCGCTCTGTATCGCAGCCATGCCCAGGGCAGGTGGGCGGCCGGAGGGAAGGCGGGAACCGATCGTGATCACGGCAAGCCGCATGGAAGCCGATAAACTCGGGGATAAGATCACCTTCAAGGGCGACGTGACGCTGAAGAAGGAGGGGATGACTCTCTATTCGGACACGATGATCGTCTTTTATGACGCACCGTCCAAGGGCATCAACGAGATCGAGGCCGAGGGCAATGTCGTCGTTCGCAAGGAAGGGCGAGTTGCCCTCTCGAAAAAGGCCTCCTATTACAGCAAGGAAGAAAAGATCGTGCTGACCGGTGACGCGCGCATTATCGAGAACGAAAACCAGCTGGGCGGCGAACGGATCACGCTGTTCATGCGTGATGACCGGAGCATTGTTGAAGGCGGGAAGGTCCTGTTCTATCAGGACAGCAAGGCCGAAGGCAGAAAGAGAAGATAGCACTTCCCCTATGACGCAGGCGCTTGAAGCAAAAAAATTGGAGAAGAGCTACCGCGGCAGAAAGATCGTCCGCGGCGTCAGCGTCCAGGTCAAATACGGGGAAGTGGTGGGGCTGCTTGGACCGAATGGAGCGGGCAAGACCACGACGTTCTACATGGTCGTGGGGCTCGTCAAACCGGACCAGGGAAGGGTGGTTCTGGACGGCACGGACATAACCAGGATGCCCATGTACCGGCGGGCGCGGAACGGGATCGGTTATTTACCGCAGGAGCCCTCCGTATTCCGGAAGCTCACGGTAGCCGAAAACCTGATGGCGGTTCTGGAGACCATGGACCTGTCCGGCATGGAGCGCCGGGAGCGGCAGGATACGTTGCTGGACGAATTGGGCATCAGTCACCTGGCCGGAAGCAGGGCGTACACGCTCTCGGGCGGAGAACGCCGACGATTGGAGATCGCACGGGCACTCACGCTTTCGCCGAAGTTTATTCTCCTCGATGAGCCCTTTGCCGGGATCGATCCGCTGGCCGTGCAGGACATCCAGGGTATCATATCGCTTCTGAAAAGCAAGGGGATCGGAATCCTGATCACGGACCACAATGTGCGGGAGACACTGGCTATAACCGACCGGGCCTATATCATCAGCGAGGGGAAGATCATTGAGGCGGGGACGGCCGCTGAGATCACGGCGAGCCCGCGGGTCAGGGAATTTTATCTGGGTGAAGCGTTCAAGCTGTAGCTATAATGGGAAGTAGCCTGGCTTGGCCGCTTACACGATAACCATCCGGGGAGAAGCAACAGGCACATTGTTATTTCTATGGAAGCGCGACTCGAACTAAAACTCTCTCAAAAGCTGATCATGACGCCACAGCTCCAGCAGGCCATCAAGCTGCTGCAGCTGTCCCGGCTCGAACTGGTGCAGTCCGTCGCCCAGGAACTGACCGAGAACCCCGTGCTTGAGGAATTATCTTCCGATTCCACCGAGGAAGCCCCGGAAGGTGAAGGCGAGTCCGCCCCTGAGGCGGCAGCCGCGGAATCCATTCCGGAGAGCCCCCCGGAGCAGGAGAACACCGCCGAGCTGAAGACCGATCTGGAGCTCGGCCCCCAGTGGGACGAGTACCTGAACGAAATGGGGGACGGCCGGGACTACGGGTACGCAGAAGCTGACGAAAAGGAGCTGCCCTCCTATGACCAGACGCTGACCCGTCTTCCGAGTCTGAGCGATCACCTGCTGTGGCAGCTCCATCTGTCCTCATCCGACCCGGTGCTCGTCGGGGGAGGAGAATGGATCATCGGCAATCTGGACGATGACGGCTATCTGAGGGCTACTCTGGAAGAACTGTCCCAACAGTCCAGCCTGCCGCTGCACGACATGGAGCGGGCGCTGGACCTCATTCAGACCTTCGACCCCGTCGGTGTCGGAGCACGTGATCTGCAGGAGTGCCTTCTGGTCCAGGTGAAGCACCTGGATCTGGGAGGGTCCCTCGTAGAGAAGATCGTCCGGGACCATCTGCAGGACCTCGAAAAGCGCAGGTATGCCCAGATCGCCAAGGCCCTCGCCGTAACGGCCCAGGAAGTGATGGAGGCGTCCCAGGTCATCATCCATGAACTGGAGCCGAAGCCGGGCCGGCCGTTCCTGCCGTCAGACACGAACTACGTAACGCCCGATGTGTACGTCCTGAAGGTGGAGGACCGGTACATCGTGCAGTTAAACGACGAAGGAATGCCGCGCATCCGCATCAATCCCTACTACCGCAGATTACTGAGCCATAAGGACAGCGTCGATAAGGTCACCAAGGAATACATCGAGGAACGTCTCCGCTCGGCGCAGTGGCTTATCAAGGGCATGGAGCAGCGGAGCAAGACGATCTACCGGGTCGCCGAGAGCATCGTGAAGTTCCAGCGAGACTTCCTGGACCAGGGGATTTCCCAGCTGAAACCCATGGTCCTCAAGGACGTGGCGGAAGACATCAGCATGCACGAATCCACGATCAGCCGTGTAACCACCAACAAGTACATGCATACGCCCCAGGGCATCTTCCCGTTGAAGTTTTTCTTCACGACCGGATTTTCCCTCAACGCCGGCGCTCCGGGCATCGAAGTGTCGTCGCTCACGGTGAAGGATGTCATCCAGAAGATGATCAAGGAGGAAAACCCTGCCGCCCCGCTCAAGGACCAGCAGATCGTCGATGCGCTGAAATCGAAGGGGATCGAGATCGCGCGGAGGACCGTGGCGAAATACCGGGAGGAGCTCCGGATACCGCCGACAAGCGTACGCAGACGGATGGGATAAGTGACTTGACGTCAATAACCAGGCACCAAATTCCAAATAAATTTCAATGTCTGAAATCCGGATCACCGTGCGGGGTTGGCATATTGGATAGTGCAATTTGTTTGTGATTTTTGAATGGGGAGTTCGGAAATTCGAAGGAGGGTTCTATGCAGGTTACGGTCAACGGAAGACACATTGAGGCAACGGAGGCATTGAAACAGTACGCAACGGAGAAGTTCAGCAGGCTGGACAAGTATCTGCCGAAGACCGTACAGGTGACAGTAACTCTATCCGTGGTCAAAAAAGTCCATCATATCGCAGAGGCCGTCATCAAGTCCAACGGGCTGCTTATCCAGGCGTCGGAGGAGACGGAGGAAATGTACTCTGCGATCGATCTGCTGATCGAGAAGATCGAACGCAGGGTGCGGCGGTACAAGGAGAAGTTGGTCGACCACAAGCATCAGAGCAACAAGGCCGAGATCGGTGCGTCATCGACGGAGCCGGGAAGCCCCATTCCGCAGATCATCAAGACAAAGCGGTTCGACCTCAAGCCCATGCAGGCAGAGGAGGCCGTGATGCAGATGGAACTCCTGGACAAGGACTTCTTTATATTCGCCAACGCCGGGAACGGGGGGCGGATCAGCGTCATCTACAAGAGGAAAGACGGGAATGTGGGCCTGATCGAGCCTGCCCAGTGAGGGATCGGTCAAATGGCCACTATCAGAGACCTGCTCCGGGACGAACTGGTCATCGATGATATTCGGGCGACCGACAAGACGGGCGTACTCAGGGAATTTGCGGGCCTGTTGCAGTCGAAAGGCAGGGTCAGGGACTCCGGGGAACTGCTCCGCACGCTGATGGAGCGCGAGTCCCTGGGCAGCACCGGCATCGGGGACGGGGTTGCCATACCTCACGGGAAGCTGGCCTTCATCCCCGACATCATCGTCGCCTTTGGACGTTCCAGCCGGGGAATCGATTTTCAGTCGCTTGATCGGAAGCCTGCGTACCTGTTCTTTCTGATCATTACACCGATAGACAAGCCGGGCGATCACCTGAAGATGCTCGCCCGCGTTTCCCGCATCCTCAAGAACCCGATGTTGCGCGATAACCTGAGGCATGCGCCGGACGGGAAAGAGATCCAGCGGTTGATCTGCGAAGAAGACGGCAGATACCCTCAGCGATGAACGTAACCGTACGAGACGTGGCACAACAGCCGGAGATCCTGGCGGGCCGGCCGGGCATCCGCAGGCGAATCTCCTCGCCGCTGATGAGCGCGCCCCAGCTCGCTTCGGCCGATTCGTGGCGTGACATCACCTCCAGCCTGGTGCACCTCCCCCCCAGTCAGCTTGCCCACCTCGCGTCGCTTCCCCGCGCGAAGCGCCTGCAGATCATCCGGGCCCTCCTCAAGCAGAAGCCGGCGTGCATTGTCGTAAGCGGCGGTTCCGTCCCGAAGGAGCTGCTTGACGAGGCGGATGCGGCGAGCATGGTTGTGTTCCGGAGCCGAAGCCTGGCCAAGCTGGGCCGGGAACTAGCCCGGAAACTGCCCGCCCGCACCAGCCTTCATGGCGTGCTGGTCCAGATTTTTGGATTGGGAGCGCTGATCATCGGTGAAAGCGCCATCGGTAAGAGCGAGGCCGCGCTCGACCTGGTGCTGCGCGGACACAAGCTGATCGCCGACGATATCGTGATCCTGGAGAAGTCCGACGAAGGCATCACGGGACGCGCCACGGAAATGGGCGCAGACCTCCTGCAGATCCGGGGGCTCGGAGTCATAAACATCCGCGCCCTGTACGGCGAGTCGGCCACGGAGAGCCTCTGCAGGGTCGGCCTCGTCGTCGAACTGGAGGAGTGGAGGAAGGGTCATCACTACAGCCTCGTCGGTCTCCGGGAACGCCGCTACAAGCTCTTTGGCGTGAATATTCCCTATTTGAAGCTGCCGGTTAAGAGCGGGCGGAACATTGCGACGCTGATCGAAGTTGCCGCCAGGAACCAGATGCTCAAGAACCGGGGCATCTATACCGCCCGAGACCTGAACCGGAAGCTGACGAAGAGGCTTGCGGGATGAGACGACGGATGGTTGTCGTGACGGGGCTTTCGGGATCGGGCAGGAGCGCCGCGCTCAAGGCATTCGAAGACATGGGCTTCTACTGTGTCGACAACCTGCCGCTTGTTCTCCTCCCCGCCTTCGTCGAGTTCGCGCGGGGTTCCGAAGATGCCGTCCTTTCCGCCATCGGCATCGATATCCGGGAAAAAGGTTTTCCCGATCGGTTCCCTGCTCTCGCCCGCGAACTCCGGGCCAAGGGCGATCCGATCGAGATCCTGTTCCTTGATTCTTCGGATCAGGCGCTCGTCCGGCGTTTCAGCGAGACGAGGAGGCCCCATCCCCTTGCGCGCGGCACCACCGCGCTGATCGACGGTATCCGGCAGGAACGGTCAGCGCTCGGGGAGATCAAAGGGCTGGCTGATCGCATCATCGACACGTCGGACTATACGGTCCACGACCTGCGGCAGGCGGTCGAGCGCCACTACAGCGGGGCTGACGCCGGGAGGCCGCTGGTGATCACCCTGATCACGTTCGGGTATAAATACGGCATACCCTATGACATGGACCTGATGTTCGACCTGCGGTTTTTGCCGAACCCGCATTTCGTGGCGGAGCTCAGGGACCACACAGGAGAGGAGCCCCGTGTCAGGGAATATGTCACGGGCGGGGCGGCTTCACTGGAATTTCTTGCACGGCTCCAACAGTTTCTGGAATATCTGCTTCCCCGGTACCAGCGGGAAGGAAAAAGCTACCTCACGATCGGGTTCGGATGCACCGGAGGCAGGCACCGGTCGGTGGCGGTGGCCGTCACCATCGCGGAGCGGCTGAGGGAACGCGGGTACGAAGTGAATCTGAAGCACCGGGACCTGAGGGGGCCCTGAAGCGCCGCGTGTGATTGCCGCAACCCCGTAAACACGGGCACGGTGCCCACGCTTTCATACGACAAAGGAGATGCTGGCATGATCGGGCTTGTGGTGGTTTGTCATCAGGATATGGGATCCGAACTCGTGAAGGCTGCTGAAATGATCGTGGGCAAGGTAGAGGCCGTCGCCACGGTGAGCGTCATGCAGGACAGCGCTCCGGAAGTGCTGCGCGACCAGATTCAGGCCGCGATCAGGAACGTGGACCGGAAGAAGGGCGTCATGCTGTTTACCGACATGTTCGGCGGCACACCGTCCAACATCGCGCTCGCCTTCCTCGGAGAATCCGTGGAGGTCGTGACGGGGGTGAATCTTTCGATGCTGATCAAATTTGCCAACCATCGCGATGAAAAGAACCTTCCGGACCTGGCGAAGCTCGTGCAGGAGGCGGCACAGAAGAGCATCGTGATCGCCAGCCAGATGCTGAAGGGGAAGAAATAGCAGGAGTATGGTCGTGTTCATCCGCATAGACGACCGTTTGATCCACGGACAGGTCGTGGAAGGATGGGTCAATTACCTGAAGGCGGACACGATCTTCGTGGCAGATGACGTCGTTGCCGCGAACGACCTGCAGTGTTCGATCATGGAAATAGCGACGCCCCGGGGCCTGAAGGTCTGCATCGGCGGTGTGGAAGAAATTTGTAAAAGGGTGCGGGAACCCGCCCCGGCGCAGGAGCGTGCCATTCTGCTTTTTGCGAGTCCGTCCGCCGTCCTGCGGGCGCTCGACCTCGGCCTTCCGTGCCGCGAACTGAACGTGGGTGGCATGCATTACATGCCGGGCAAGCGGAAGCTGGTCGATGTGCTGGCCGTGGATGAGCAAGACCTTCTTGCGCTCAGGCAGATACGCGCCCGCGGAGTGAAAGTCACGGTTCAGGCGGTGCCGACCCAGAAGCCGCTGGCGCTGGAAAGGCTGTTCGCGGTCTGTCGCCTGGAAGAATCGTAATGCATCAAGGGCGGAAAGAGGATGCTATGCCGTTGTTCGATCTTCATGCCGTTGCGCTGATCCTCCTCGCGGCGGCAGCGGGCGGCCTCATCGGTCTCGACCGGACCGCCGCGGGGCAGGTCATGATATCGCAGCCGATCGTTGCCGGGCCGGTGACCGGCTGGCTCCTGGGCGATCCTTCGGCGGGGTTCGTCATCGGTGCGCTCCTGGAACTGATCTGGGTGCTGGACATGCCGGTGGGCAACTTTGTCCCTGCCGATATCACGGTGGGAACGGTGTCAGCGACGGCGATCGCCGTGATCGGCAGCGGAGGACAGGCGCCGCTCGACCTGATCGGGTTCAGTATTCTGCTCACCACCGGCATGGCGCCGGTCAGCATGATCACGGACCAGTTCATCCGGAAGAGCAATGCGGCCCTTGCGGAATCGGCCCGTGCGGGAGCCGATGAAGACCCGGCGTGCGCTCTCTCGCGAAGCCATATTGCCGGAGTTGCCGTCTTCTTTCTGAAGTCCTTCGTCCTGGTTCTGCTGTTCGTGCCGGCCGGGCTGGCCGCAGCGGTGGTCTTCCGGCATGTGCCGGCGCCGGCGCATGCGGCGATGGCGCTGTTTGTGAAAGTGCTGCCGCTGCTGGGAGCGGCGGTCGTACTGAACAGGCTGTCGATAGCGGTCCTGGACCGATTCCTGGTGACGGGTTTTGCCGCCGCCGCTGCGCTGACCACTGTGCTCGGCGGTCGCCCGCTGGTCATCATCCTGCTGGTTCTTGCGGCGGGTCTCGCAGGCGCCGCGTACCGGGAGCGGCGGTCCTGAGCGAGGAAGAGAGACGCTGTGAACGAGCGCGAGAGTCGGAAATCGATCAAAAAAAGGGACTGGATCAGCATATTCTTCCGGTCCTTCCTGATCCAGGCATCCTGGAGCTTTGAACGCATGCAGTCGCTCGGTTTTGCGTACGCGATGCTGCCTGCGCTCAGGAGATTGTATCCCGGGCGGGAGGAGTTCCGCGCCCGCCTGAGCCTCCACATGGAGTATTTCAACACGCAACCCTACCTGGCGTCGTTCATACTGGGCGCGGCGGTGAGGCTCGAGGAGGAGCGGGCGGCGGGGGGGGAGGGCACGAAGAGCGAAGTCTCGGAGCTGAAAACAACGCTCATGGCGCCACTGGGAGCGCTGGGAGACAGCTTCTTCTGGGGGGCGCTCAAGCCGATGTCGGTCCTGATCGCCGTGACGGTGCTCCTCGCCGGTTTCTGGTGGGCACCGATCCTGTTCCTGGTGCTGTACAATAGCTGGCATCTCTGGCTCAGGGCCGGCGTGCTCCGGCTGGGGTACTGCAGTTCCGGCGATGTCATGCAACTCATGGCCCGCTACCGGTTCACGAGGTGGGCGGGATTGTTCAAGGCAGTCGCGATTGCGGTTCTGGGGGGCATGATTGGAATGCTTCCGGTCTGGAGGCAGGAGTACAAGCCCGACCTCTTTGCCAATGGTACCGCGAGCGCGGTCGCCGCACTGCTCATCACGCTCGTACTGTCCGCCCTTCTGAGACGACGGGGTTCGCCGATAAAACTCATGCTTGGGATAGCCGCCGTGTGCACTGCCCTGGCATATGCAGGAGCCGTTTGATGAGGAAAAAAGAGCTGTTGATCGAGAACAAGCTTGGCCTCCACGCGCGGGCCGCGGCACAGATCGTGAAATCGGCGAGCGGCTATGCATCGAAGATCATCCTCAGCAAGGACGATCTGGACGTGGACGGGAAGAGCATCATGGGGATCATGATGCTCGCCGCGGCCAAGGGGAGCACGGTGATGGTCCAGGTGCACGGCGACGACGAGGACCAGGCACTGGCCGGCCTGGAACAGCTGTTCAGGGACAAGTTCGGGGAGAAGGAGTAGGGTTCCGGCGTACGGGGCTATCGGAAAAACGAATATGCAGGAAAAAATCTACAAAGGGATAGTGGCTTCTCCGGGGATCGTGATCGGACGCGTGTACCTTCTGGACCGGAGAAAGATCGTCGTAGCGGGACAGCGGATCGAGGGCGTCAGCGTCAAGGACGAAGTTGCGCGGTTCAGACGGGCGGTCGAACTCTCGAAGAGCCAGCTCGAGGATCTCAAGAAGCGGTTCGGCAAGGGGCTCGGGAAATCGCATATCTATATCCTCGACACGCACATCATGCTGCTCGAGGACAAACTGCTCGTGGACGGGACGATCAAGCGGATCAAGGAGTTGCACATCAATGCCGAGGGCGCGCTCAAGGAGACGATATCGGGGATCGGGCTGAAGTTCGACTCGATCGAGGACGAGTACCTCCGCGAGCGCAAGCACGACATTGAGCAGGTGGGGGAGCGCATCCTCCGAAGCCTGGTGGGCCACAGGCAGGAGAGCCTGGCAGACATCAAGGATGAGGCGGTGATTATCGCCCATGACCTGGCTCCCAGCGACACGCTCATGATGCGCAAGGATAAGATCCTGGGGTTCGCCACGGATGCCGGCAGCCGGACCTCGCACACGGCCATCCTGGCGCGCTCCCTGGGCATTCCGGCGGCCGTCGGTCTGGAGAACATCACGGCGGCGGTCAAGACGGGCGACGTGGTCATCCTCGACGGTATTCACGGCGTCGTCATCGTCGATCCCGACGAGGAGACATTCCTCGATTACCTGAAGAAACAACGCCAGTATAAATATTTTGAGCAGGAGCTCGAGAAGATCAAGGCGCTTCCCGCGGAGACGCAGGATGGCCATCTGATCACGCTCCAGGGCAACATCGAGCTTCCCGAGGAGGCGATGGCGACGGCCGAGCACGGCGGCAGGGGCATCGGCCTCTACCGGACGGAGTTCCTCTTCATGAACCGGGATACGCTGCCCACCGAGGAAGAACACTACCGGGCCTACCGTCACGTGGCCGAAAAGACCTATCCCCATGACGTGGTGATCCGGACCCTCGATGTGGGCGGGGACAAGGTCGGGATGCCGGGAGGGTTTGAAAAGGAAGCGAACCCGGCGCTCGGACTCCGGGCCATACGGTTCTGCCTGCAGAAACGGGACGTGTTCCGGACGCAGCTCCGCGGCATTCTGCGCGCATCGGCCCACGGCAACATCAAGATCCTGTACCCCATGATCTCAGGCCTGCAGGAGCTGTACGAGACAAAAAAGATCCTCGATGAGGTAAAGGCGGAACTGCGCACGGAAGGGACACCGTTCAATGAACGGGTGGAGATCGGGGTGATGATCGAGATCCCCTCGGCGGCATTGATCGCCGACCTCCTCGCCAAAGAGGTCGATTTTTTCAGCGTCGGGACGAATGACCTGATCCAGTATACGCTGGCGATCGACCGGCTGAACGAACACGTGGCGTACATGTATGAACCTCTCGACCCGGCAGTGCTTCGCCTGCTGCGGTACGTGTCCACGGCTTCCCGCGAGGCCGGAATTGCGCTGGCCATGTGCGGGGAGATGGCGGGCGACCCGCTGTACGCGGCCATCCTGCTCGGGATGGGCTTCGAGCACCTCAGCATGAACGTCGCGTCCATCCCGTGGGTCAAGAAAGTGATCCGGTCGGTGCGGATGCAGGACGCCGTCGAGCTTGCGGCGCTGGTCATGCAGCAGCCTACTGCCGCCCAGGCGCGGAGGGCGGCGGAGCACTTCATGGAGGAGCGCTTCCCCGACCTGGCAGCGGAACTCTAATGTCCGTGCATCACGGTGCGGGTGGTATCTCCTGTTCATCACGCTGCCCGGCCGGAAGGACGGGCGCTGCGTTTCGGGTGCTTTGCGTCCTGCTGAATTGGCTGCCGGAATTATTTTGCAAATTCATTTTCTCTGTGCTAGAGTAAAAAAAAGCTTTGAAAAAATGTATCTTTTTATGCCGGTCCGGCCTTCGTTGCGTGCTGCCCGATGACACTTCCGGAATCGGCGACATCTACCCGACCATGCGGCCGATGTCGTGAAAAGGATCGGAGGACGAGCATGGAACCGATCATGTGCCCCTATTGCGGCGGGACCAACCTGTTCCAGGAGGATGACTTCAGCCTCCAGATGGACTATGAGTACTGGACCGTTCACCACTGGGAGTGCCTGGATTGCGCCGAGTCGTTCGACAAGATAGAGATATTGCCGGCGTCAAACGCATTTGAGGAAATAAATGAGAGCACCATCCACTGAGCCCTGTTCGACTGGCGCAGCCGCGGGTGGCTCCGGCACCGACCGTCCGACGGAGGCGCTCATTGACCTGAATGCACTTGCCCGTAATTTCAAAGAAGCGCTGCGCCGCGCCGGCGGGCGGAAGGTTCTGGCGGTCGTCAAGGCCCAGGCTTACGGCCACGGAGCAATAGCCGTATCCCGGCATCTGCTCGGTCTCGGTGCCGATATGCTCGGCGTCGCCCTCGTAGAGGAGGGCCGGGAGCTGCGGGGCGCGGGCATTCAGGCGCCGATCGTGGTGATGGGCGCTGTCTTCCCGGACCAGGCTGAGGAGATCGTCCGGCTGGGTTTGACCCCTGTGGTGTTCTCGCTGCCCATGGCGTGCGCCCTTTCCGCTGCGAGCCTCAGCCGCGGCACGACGACGCCGGTCCATGTGAAAATCGATACGGGCATGGGCAGGATCGGCATTCCTCCCGAAGCAGCACTTCCCTTCATACGGGAGCTGAAGACCTTGGTAGGCATCTCGGCGCAGGGGCTCATGACCCACTTCGCCGACGCCGACCTCGGTGATCAGCGGTTCTCTGCGGAGCAAATGGCCCGGTTCGAAGCTCTGCTGACGGCACTCGAAGAGCAGGGGATTTCGATACCGCTCAGGCATGCGGCGAACAGCGCCGCCCTCCTTGAGTACGGACGTGCGCTCTTTACCATGGTCAGGCCCGGACTCATGCTCTACGGCTATGATCCTTTCCGGAACAGAACAGGCGACCGGGGACTGGATCCGGTCCTCTCGCTTGTGACGCGCATTGCATATCTGAAGAAGGTCCCGGCCGGCGTGCCGATCAGCTACGGCAGGACCTTTGTCACCAAACGGGAAAGCCTGATCGCGACCATTCCGCTGGGGTATGCCGATGGTTACAGCCGGGCGCTCTCCAACCGGGGAGAAGCCCTGGTCCGCGGTCTGCGTGTGCCCGTTGCGGGCCGGGTGTGCATGGACATGTGCATGCTCGACGTGACGGGCGTTCCCGGCGTGTGCGAGCAGGACGAGGTCGTGCTGATCGGGCGGCAGGGATCGGAGCGGATCACCGCAGACGATATCGCCGGCGCAACCGGTACGATCGCCTACGAGGTCCTGTGCGGTATCGGCGGCCGCGTGCCGCGCAGGTATCTGCCGGCATAAGGCACTCCGCCGCACGAACAGGCGGGCGCGTGCCAGTGTGAAAGCATCGTCTCAGGGGAAGAGAGACCGGCTATATGTACGCCTGGCTTGAAAAAATCGGCCGCAGGATATTTTTGCTGCTGATGGAGATGGGGAAGGTAATGATCTTCCTGAGCCAGGCGCTTCGGGGGAGCCTAGGCCCTCCCTTCTATCTCAGGAACCTGTTGAAGCAGATGGAGGTTATCGGGGTTGATTCGGTCCCGGTCGTCCTCACCACGGCTCTTTCGACGGGCATGGTGCTGGCGCTTCAGAGCTACACCGGGTTTAAGCGATTCGGCGCGGAATCGCTCATCGGCACCGTGGTCTCGCTTTCCATGACGCGCGAGCTCGGTCCGGTTCTGACAGGGCTCATGGTCGCGGGCAGGGCGGGGGCGGCTATGGCCGCGGAACTGGGAACCATGAAGGTCACCGAGCAGATCGACGCGCTTGAGACCCTGGCAACCAACCCCATGAAGTATCTGGTCGTGCCCCGGTTCCTCGCCAGCACGGTGATGATGTTTTTCCTGACCGTGCTCGGCATGATGATCGGGATTTCCGGCGGCTATTTCGTCGGCGTCAAGGTGCTGGGCACCAATCCCGTCACGTACGTAAACCAGAGCATCAATAATACCGAGGTCAAGGACATCTGGTACGGACTGGTCAAGGCGCTCGTGTTCGGCGCGGTCGTGGGCCTCATCGGCTGCTATAAGGGATTCAATGCCGAGGGCGGTGCGGAAGGCGTGGGAAAGGCGACGACGGGCGCCGTCGTCGTTTCCTGCATGCTGATCCTTATCCTCGATTATTTCTTGTCCGCCCTGCTGTGGTGAGAGCAATCAGACAAGAGGGGACAAACAACAGAGTACCGACACGAGGAGAGAGGCTTTCTTGCTCCTGTTTTCTGGCTTCTGTCCTCTGACTTCTGAATAATGATCGAGATCACCGGCCTGCATAAAAGCTTCGGCGCTCAACACGTTCTGCGCGGCGTCAACCTCACCGTGGAAAAGGGCGAGAGCATGACGGTGATCGGCGGCAGCGGAAGCGGAAAGAGCGTGCTGCTGAAGCATATCATCGGCCTGCTGTTCCCCGACCGGGGTGCCGTGGTCGTCGAAGGCCAGCGGCTGAACGACCTCGACCCGCGGGGACTGAACGAGGTTCGAAAAAAGTTCGGTATGCTCTTTCAGATGGCCGCGCTCTTCGATTCGCTTTCGGTGTGGGAGAACGTGGGGTTTGCGTTGAAACAGCACACAAAGCTGTCGGACGGCGAGATCCGGGCGGCCGCCACGGAGAAACTGGCGCTGGTGGGCCTGAAGGGAGTCGAGGACAAGATGCCCGCTGAGTTGTCGGGCGGCATGAAAAAGCGGGTCGGCCTGGCCCGAGCGATCGCGATCAATCCCTCGATCATCCTGTATGATGAACCGACGACGGGACTGGACCCGATCTCCGCGGATGCCATCAATGACCTGATCATTGACCTGCGAAAAAAACTCGGCGTAACGTCCGTGGCTATCACCCACGATATGCACAGCGCCTACAAGATCTCAGACCGCATTGCCATGCTGTACAAGGGGGAGATCCTGGAAGTCGGCACGCCTGCCGAGATCAAGCAGTCGTCCAGCCCGATCGTACAGCAGTTCATCACCGGAAGCGCAACGGGGCCGATTACGGCGGATTGACGGGGCATTTCGCATTGCAGCTTGCAGAGAGCAGAGAGAAGGATGCTGAGTTGAACCATCACCTTGCGGTCGGCATTCCGCAACCGGGGAGTTCGCATGGCTAAAATGAGCGCAGAGGCACGGGTGGGGTTGCTGGTGCTTGCCGGCTCCGTCATTCTTCTGTACATGACCTTTGTCGTCGGCAAATACCAGTTCGGCTCCGAGCGGGGCTACCTCCTGTCGGCGGTCTTTGAGTCGGTGTCCGGGCTGGATGCGAAGGCTGCCGTGCGGATGGCCGGTGTCAAGATCGGGACCGTCGATCGGGTGGAACTGGTCGATAGCAAGGCAAAGGTGATTATGCGGATCGACCCCGAGGTCCGGATCCAGCGCGGGTCCGAGGGGGCCGTCAAAACGATGGGCCTGCTCGGCGAGAAGTTCGTGGAGATCATACCCCCCTCGCGCGTCCTCGAGGAAGGGGGCCGGCGGCAGCCGGCGGGCGTTCAGACCGGATACCTGGAGCCCGGCGAGACCATCCAGGTGACCGTATCCCCCAGCGATGTGGACAGGCTGATCGGCCAGTTGAGCTCCATCTCCGACGACGTGAAGCAGGTGACGTCCTCGCTCAGGCAGGTGTTCGGATCCGAGCGCGGCACCCGGTCCATGGAAGACATCGTGGCGGACCTCCGCGCGACCACGGCGAACATCCGGGAATTTTCCTCCACGCTCACGAACGACGGCAGCGAGCTCGTGATGCGCATGAACGAGCTGGTCGCGAGCCTGAACAGCGTCGTGGGCGAAAACCGCGACAATGTCCGGGTTGCCATTGAGAACGTCCGCGAGGCCTCGAAGAACGCGGAACTGGCCCTTGCCTCGATCCAGGACGCGGCCCGGAAGGTCGACAAAGGTGAGGGCACCCTCGGCAAGCTCGTGAGCGACGACAGCATGTACAACAACGTCGACAACGCGGCCAAGGGGCTCAGCAACTACGTTTCGCGCGTGGAGCGCATGCAGACCATCGTCAGCTTCCGGACGCAGTACATGTTCCCGCAGTACCAGAACTACTTCAGCCTGGAGCTGAAGCCCGTGCAGGACCAGTATTACATCTTCGAGGTCACGTCCGACCCGAACGGGAAGTTCACGCAGTCGCAGGTGGCGATCAATCCGCCGGGGACCTTCTATACCGTCGATACCTATGATTACAAGTTCAAGTTCAGCCTGGAGTTCGCCAAGCGCTGGGGCAACCTGGGGATGCGCGCCGGTCTCATCGAGTCCACCGGCGGCGTCGGCGCGGACTATTACGCCTGGAACGACAAGATCAAGTTCAGTCTCGACGCGTGGAACTTCAGCAGTACTAACGATCAGGAACCCAACAATAAAAACGCCCACCTCAAAGCCACGGTCAATTACAACGTGAGCAATCTTCTGTTCGTTCACGCCGGGTATGACAACTTCCTGAACCACGAGCGCGCTGCGCCCTTTATAGGGTTCGGCCTCAGGTTCGACGATGAGAACCTGAAGTATCTGCTCGGCAGCGTTCCGGTACCGAAATAGTGACCGGCGGGTTCCAGCCTTGACATTTAGAGGCCAGTTTCTTAGAATGAGAACGTCCAGGGAGGAATTTCGTGCAGAAAACGATCACCAAGGCCGTATTCCCGGCCGCCGGCCTGGGGACGAGGTTTCTGCCGGCCACGAAGGCGTCTCCGAAGGAGATGCTGCCGCTCGTGGACAAGCCGCTCATCCAGTACGTCGTGGAAGAGGCTGTCGCGTCCGGCATCGAGGAGATCGTGCTGGTCACGGGCAGGGGCAAGCGCGCCATCGAGGACCATTTCGACGTAGCCTTCGAGCTCGAAGAAGACCTCAAGGCAAAAGGCAAGCACAAGCTGCTTTCCGAGGTGCAGCGCATCGCTAACCTGGTGACGTTCTGCTACATAAGGCAGAAGAAGGCGCTGGGACTCGGCCATGCCGTGTTGACCACGAAGCGCGTGGTGGGCGATGATCCCTTTGCAGTGCTGCTCGGCGACGATATCATAGACTCCGGCGTTCCGGTCCTGAGCCAGATGATCAAGGTCTACCAGCGCTATCCGTCGACGATCCTCGCGATCCAGAAAGTGCCCAGGAACCAGACACACCAGTACGGGATCATCGACGGCAGTCGGATCGAGGACGGTCTCTATCTCGTGAAGGACCTGGTGGAAAAACCGGCCCCTGCCGAGGCGCCTTCCAACCTCGCCATCATCGGCAGGTACATCCTGACCCCGGGGATCTTTCCGGCGCTGGAACAGACGAAACCCGGCAAGGGCGGCGAGATCCAGCTCACGGACGGACTCAAGCTGCTCATGGAGAAGGAGCCCATCTACGCATTCGAGTTCAAGGGGATCCGCCATGACGCCGGCGACAAACTGGGGTTCCTGAAGGCCACCGTGGAGTTCGGCCTGAAGAACAAGGAGTTCGGAACGGAGTTTAAAAATTATCTTCAGAAGTTAAAATTGTAGGGCAGGGACGGCTGCGAACGGACCCGCGGGAATCAGAAGGAACCGTTCATTGAGGAGGAAGGCTTGGCCAAGACAGAGACAAAAAACATCGATCTCCAGCAGTCCATCGAGATACCCAAGAAACTGCCGCTGCTCCCGATCCGCGACATCGTGGTCTTTCCCTACATGGTGCTGCCGCTGTTCGTGGGCCGGGAAATGTCCATCAAGGCGATCGAGGTCGCGCTGGAAGGGAACCGGATGATATTCCTGACCTCCCAGAAGGACATCAACGTGGAGAATCCCTCCCCTTCCGATCTTTACTCGGTGGGCACCGTCGGCGTGATCATGCGCATGCTGAAGCTTCCCGACGGCCGCATCAAGATCCTGGTCCAGGGCGTCGCCCGCGCGAAGACCGCGAAGTTCCTGCAGAAGGAGCCCTACTACCAGGTCGAGATCAAGACCTTCGCCGATGTCCCGTCCGAGGCGAACCTCGAGACCGAAGCGCTCATGCGGAATGTGAAGGAGCAGATCGAGAAGCTCGTCTCCTTCGGCAAGGTGATCCTCCCCGACATCATGGTGGTCATCGAGAATGTGGACGATCCGGGCAAGCTCGCCGATCTCGCTGTCGCCAACATGGGGCTCAAGGTGGAGCAGGCCCAGGAGATCCTCGAGATCACCGACCCGATCCAGCGGATCAAACGCATCAACGAGGCGCTCGGCAAGGAGATCGAGCTGCTTTCCATGCAGCAGAAGATCCAGGCCGATGTGCGGGGTGAGATCGACAAGACCCAGCGCGAATACTTCCTGCGTGAACAGCTCAAGGCGATCCAGCGCGAGCTCGGCGACACCGACGACCGGTCCGAGGACATGCGCGAGCTGCGCGAGAAGATCAAGGAAGCGAAGATGCCGGAAAAGGCGGCCAAGGAGGCGGAGAAGCAGCTTCGGAGGCTGGAGCGCATGCATCCCGATGCCGCCGAGGCATCCATGACCAGGACTTATATCGAATGGCTGGCCGAGCTTCCCTGGAGCAAGGCGACCAAGGACAATCTGGACCTGAAGGCGGCGCACCGGGTGCTCGAAGAGGACCACTACGACCTCGAGAAGGTGAAGGAGCGCATCCTGGAATATCTCTCGGTCAGGAAGCTGAAGGAGAAGATGAAGGGCCCCATCCTGTGCTTTGTCGGGCCTCCGGGAGTTGGCAAGACCTCGCTCGGCAAATCCATTGCCCGCGCGCTGGGACGGGAGTTCGTGCGCATCTCCCTGGGCGGGGTACGAGACGAGGCGGAGATCCGCGGCCACCGCAGGACCTACGTAGGCGCGCTGCCCGGCAGGATCGTCCAGGGCATCAAGACAGCCGGGAACAACAACCCCGTCTTCATGCTCGACGAGATCGACAAGATCGGGGCCGACTTCCGGGGCGATCCTTCGGCCGCCCTGCTGGAGGTGCTCGATCCGGAGCAGAACAATTCCTTCAGCGATCACTACATCGGGCTGCCTTTTGACCTGTCCAAGGTGATGTTCATCACCACCGCGAACATGACCGATCCGATCCCGGGCCCGCTGAAAGACCGTATGGAGATCATCCATCTTTCCGGTTATACGGAACAGGAAAAGCTCGGCATCGCGAAAAGCTATCTGATCCCGCGCCAGCTTACCGAGCATGGCATATCGGAAAAGAACATCGCGATCCCCGACAAGACGGTCCTGCAGGTCATTGCCCAGTACACCCGCGAGGCCGGCGTCAGGAACCTCGAACGCGAGATCGGGCATCTTTGCCGCAAGGTGGCGAGGAAGGTCGCGGAAGGAGAAACAGGGTTGTTCACGATCACGCCCCAGAACCTCCACACGTACCTCGGCGTGCCGAAATTCCTGCCCGAGGTCGAGCGTGAACAGGACGAGGTCGGCGTCGTGACCGGGCTGGCCTGGACCGAGACGGGCGGCGATATCCTGTATATCGAAGCGACGACCATGCGCGGCAAGGGCAACCTGACGCTGACCGGGCACCTCGGCGATGTGATGAAGGAATCGGCGCACGCGGCGCTCACCTACGTGCGGTCGCGCGCAGGACTGCTCGGCATCCAATCCGAGGTGTTCGGCAAGACCGACGTGCATATCCACGTTCCCGCGGGCGCCATTCCGAAGGACGGTCCCTCGGCCGGCGTCACCATGGCAACGGCCCTTGCTTCCGTTTTCACCAATGCGCCGGTCAAGAAGGACCTTGCCATGACGGGCGAAGTGACGCTCCGGGGGAGGGTGCTGCCGATCGGCGGGCTGAAGGAAAAGACGCTCGCCGCACGCCGGGCAGGCATCAAGACCATGATCATACCGAAGGAGAACGAGAAGGACCTTGACGACATCCCGAAGTATCTCCGGAAGGATATGCACTTTATCTTTGCCAAGACCATGGACGATGTGATCACGTCGGCGCTTGTCGCCAAGCAGCCGCGCCGCATTGCGCACAAGAAGCTCCCCGGCAGATCCCGGGCCACGCATTAGACAAATACGTCAGAGTTCTCTCACCGTGGTGGGGCATTCGAATAATCGCACACACTGCGAAAGCCAAAACCCTGCTGAACCACGGGTCCGCTTCGCGGACACACAGATAAAGCGGGCTCGCGCTTTGTATCCGTGCTTCTGCCCGTGTGCGGCGAAGACCTCGACGAGGTTAGTCGAGTTGCCGCCTGTGGTTAATGACAATCTTGATTCCGGCTTGGCCGGGTTGGGAGTTCAGATTCCAGAGGACAGGGACAGACGCACAAGGAACGGCCGCCTGTCGTCTGCAGTCTGCATCGCATGAAATTATCAGACCTCGGTGAATTCGGCCTGATCAACCGCATCCGGAAGATGTCTCCGGGCAGGCACCCCTCGCTGCTCGTTGGCATCGGGGACGACTCTGCAGTCATCAGGCTGCCGGCCTCAGCGGCCGTGCTCGTCACCACCGATCTCCTGCTCGAGGGCGTTCATTTTGACCTTTCCTTCACCGATTTCTATTCCCTGGGATGGAAGTCGGCGGCCGTGAACCTCAGCGACATCGCCGCAATGGGAGGCTCGCCGCGGTTCTGTCTGACGGCGCTCGGCCTTCCGCGGAGCATCACCACGGAACAGGTCGTCGAATTCTACCGCGGCTTTCACAGCATGCTGCGCAGCCATCGGGCGTTCCTGGCGGGCGGAGACACCTGTGCCTCCCGGCGCGGACTCTTCATCAGCGTCACCGCCATCGGAGAAGCGATGCCGTCCCGGACCATTACGAGGGCAGGGGCCCGGCCCGGGGACAAGGTGTTCGTTACGGGTACGCTGGGCGATTCCGCTGCGGGGCTCGAGCTGTTGAAGGCGGGCGTCGGGCGTGAAGAGCCGGGCATGAGACGGCTGGTCCAAAAGCACCTCCGGCCAATTCCCCGGGTGGCCGAGGGGAGAAAGCTCGCCCGCGCCGGATGCGTCAGCGCGATGATCGACCTCAGCGACGGCCTGTCCTCGGATCTCACCCATATCTGCTCGCAAAGCGGGGTCGGCGCCGATATCATTGCCGGTCAGCTGCCCCTCTCGACGGCACTTCGAAAATGGTCATCCCAACTCCCGCAGCCCGCGCTCCAGTACGCGCTTGCCGGCGGCGAGGATTACGAACTCTTATTCACCGTTCCCCCGGGCCGTGTGAAAAGGCTCCATGCCCTGAAGCTTCCCGTGACGGAGGTGGGGACCGTAACGAAGCGGAAAGGCGTACGCCTGATCGACGACTCGGGCTCCCGGGAGCTGCCGCCGGCCGGATACGATCATTTCCGGGCCGAAGCGCCGGGAGCGGGGAAACGCCGGACGCCCGAACAACGATGCCTATAAAATATGTGAGAGACCGTATCAGGAGGATCTTCAAGCTGGACGATTCTCCGAGCCAGATGGCTGCCGCCTTCGCCCTCGGTGTTTTTATCGGCTTTTCCCCCACGTTCGGCTTGCACACGATCAGCTGTCTTCTGCTCGCGTGGCTGTTCCGCCTGAGCAAGCTGGTCGTGTTCACGGGAGCCCTCATCAATAATCCCTGGACCGTTGTACCCCTGTACGGGTTTTGCCTCTGGTTCGGACTCAAAATCACCGGAGCCGATATCGCTGCTCCCGTGATCGCCTGGAACGAGCTCACGTTCCGGAATGCCTATGAAGTGCTGATGCCCTACCTCTGGCCCTTTGTCGCGGGGACCGTCATCATCGGGGCCGTCGCCGCCGGAGTGGCATACGTCGTCATCTATTGGGCCGTGATCCGGTACCGAAAACGAGAAAGGGAAATCAGCGCGCTTTCCTAGCATTGGTCAGGACGCCGGAAGGCCGCACGGAAACATATGCCGCAGAATGGAGTACCATCACCGCTTGTCTCCGTGGTCATCGTAAACTGGAATGGGAAGAAGCTGCTCGCCGACTGTCTGCAGTCGCTTTCGCAGCAGCGGTTCGGGGATTTTGAGGTTGTCGTGGTCGACAACGGATCCCGGGACGGCTCCGTCGAATACCTGCGCAGGGAACATCCGGGGGTTGTGCTTGTCAGCCTGGAAACGAACACGGGTTTTGCCGGCGGATGTAATGCGGGGATCCGAGTTTCATCGGGGGCGTATATCGCGCTCCTCAACAATGATACGCGAGCCGACCCTGACTGGCTGAGCAGCCTGATCGCGGCCGCTGAGGCGGACCCGCAGTCGGGAATGTGGGCGAGCAAGATCCTGACCTACGATGATCCGGGAGTGATCGACAACGTGGGTCTTCTGCTGTACCGTGACGGGCTTGCCCGCGGCAGGGGGCGGCTCGAACGGGACGAGGGACAATATGACCGGCAGGAAGAGGTCCTGTTCCCGAGCGGGTGCGCCGGCCTGTACCGGCGGTCGATGCTGGACGAGATCGGACTGCTCGATGAGGATTTTTTCGCGTATGCTGACGACGTGGACCTTGGCCTCCGCGCCCGGCTCGCGGGCTGGCGGTGCGTGTATGTGCCCTCGGCAAGAGTCTACCACCGCTACTCCTCGTCGTCATCGACCTATTCCCCGCTCAAGGCTTTTCTCGTGGAGCGGAACAGGATCTGGGTGCTGCTGAAGTATTATCCGGCGGAGCTGATCATGGTCAGCCCGCTCTTCACGCTGAAACGCCTGGCCATCCAGCTCTACGGAGCGGTGACCGGGCGGGGCGCGAGCGGCAAATTCTCCTCCGAGCAGGGTATGTTCACGGCAGCCGCCGTTCTGCTGAAGGCATGGGGCGCCGCACTCGCGTCGCTGGTCCGCATCCTGAAGCAGCGGCGGAAGCTTCGGCCTCTCCGGCGCATCGGACGTCGCGAGTTGTACCGTTTATTCGGCGCGCACGGCATCTCCGCTTCGGAGCTCGCCTTGAAGGACTGACATGAAAATCCTGGTCATCATACCGGCCTACAACGAGGAAGCGAGCCTTCCAGGAGTGATAGACGATCTCCGGGCTCATTTCGGCGAAGCGGACATCCTGGTCGTGAACGACGGGTCGAAGGACAACACGGGGCAAACGGCGGCCGGGCTCGGGGTCAGGGTCGTGGACCTGCCATTCAATCTGGGTATCGGCGGCGCGATGCAGACCGGCTTTCTGTATGCCAGGCAGAACGGGTATGACGCGGCCATCCAGTTCGACGGCGACGGGCAGCACTGCGCTTCGGAGATCGAAAAGCTGCTGGGCGCGATCCGGTCCGGACATGCCGACCTGGTCATCGGGTCCCGCTTCGTGAACGCCGGCACCTACCGGGCCCCCTTTCTGAGAAGGACGGGGATATGGATCTTTTCGACCGTCCTGTCCCGTATCCTCGACACGCCGGTGACGGACAGCACGTCGGGATTCCGGGCGGTCAACCGCAAGGTGATCGATTTCTTCGCCGAGAGTTACCCGGAAGACTACCCCGAGGTGGAGGCTCTGGTCCTCCTGCACAAGAAGCGGATGAGCATCCGGGAGGTCCCCGTCGTCATGCAGGAGCGAACCGGCGGCACGTCCTCGATCACGCCGCTCCGGTCCGCCTACTATATGATCAAGGTGATGCTGGCGATCCTGATCGATCTGATGAAAGAGGTGAGGTGAGACGATGGACATTCTGAAGCTGCTCGCCATCTGCGGGAGCGCAGCGGTGCTGCTGCTGGTGATCGAACTGATCCGGAGGGGCCGCCTCAAGGAGCGCTATTCGCTGCTCTGGCTGCTCGCGAGCGGAGTTCTGCTCGTCCTGTCCGCGACGAAGGGCATCGAGTATATTTCACACCTCGTCGGCATCTATTACCCGCCGTCGGCCCTGTTTCTCATCGCATTCCTCTTCCTCCTGATGATCACGCTGCATTTTTCCATCGTGATCTCGGGGCTGTCCGAAAAGAACAAGAAGCTTGCGCAGGAGCTTGCGCTCCTCAAACAGGAAGTGGCCGCGATGAGCCAGCAAGGAGCGGCGGGCGGTGCCGGAAGCCGGCAACACGGGAATTAATGCTTTACTTGCCTGATTTTCCATGGTAGATTGCACAAATTGCAGGGAGGTTGAACAGAAGTCATGAATGCGTTCAGCGACAAACTTGCCCGGATCTTCGGCAGCCCCCGTTTCAATCTCATCGCCATCGGGCTCATCGCGGTCCTGGTCCTCATTGCCTATTCGAACACCTTCACGGCGAGTTTTCATTTTGATGATGACGCCGCCATATCGGAGAACTTTGCCATCAAACATGTGACCGTCGAGAACATCCTGACGTGCCTGAACTCCAACCGGCCAGTTGTCAATCTGTCGCTGATGCTGAACTATGCCCTGGGCGGGCTGAAAGTGGTCGGGTGGCATGCCTTCAACATCGGGGTTCACATCGCCAACAGCGTCCTGGTCTTCCTGTTCCTCCTCCGGACATTGAACCTGCCCAGCCTGAGCGCCCGGTATGCGGAGAAGAGCCGCAGGATGGCCCTGTTCGGCGCCCTGCTCTTTGCCGTGCATCCGATCCAGACCGAATCCGTGACCTATATCATCAGCCGCAGCGAGCTCCTGGCGACGTTTTTCTATCTTTCGACGTTCCTCTTCTTTATCGAAGGGCTCCAGACGGGAAAATTCAGGCACTATGTGCTTGCTTTCTTCACCTCCCTCCTGTCCATGGCCTCGAAGGAATGGGCCGTGACGCTGCCGGCCCTGCTGGCGCTGTACGATTTCCTGTTCGTCGCCGATGGCAGCCTGAAGAACGTGCTGGGCCGGTGGAAGGCCTATCTCCTGCTGGTCCTTCCCTGGGCCCTGATCCTGAAGATCGTGATGCCGTCGATGTCGGGATCGGGCGGAAGCACGAGTGCGGGGTTCGGCATCAGCGGTCAGAAGGGGATAACGCCCATGACGTACCTGCTCACCTCATTCAACGTGATGTGGACCTATATCAGACTCATGCTGCTCCCGATCAACCAGAACCTCGATTACGACTATCCCCTGGCAAAAACCCTCTTCGAGTTCCCGACGCTCCTGTCGTTCCTCGGGCATGTCGCGGTCGTGTGCGGCGCTTTCTGGCTCTACCTCAAGAAGAGATCCCTGCTGGTTCCGTTCGGGGTTGCGTGGTTCTACATCGGGCTGTCCCCGGTGCAGAGCTTCGTACCCATTCTCGACATCATTTTCGAGCACCGCATGTATATGCCGTCCATCGGTTTCATCATGGTCTTCGTCGTGGGCTATGAGCTTTTCTTTGACTGGGTTTTCGAGCGGAAGGCATTGAAAGAAGCGAAGGCATGAAGCGCCGCCGGACGCGGCGCGGGCATTCCTGTGCCGGAGTTCATCTGCACCGTGAAAACCGATCAGCTATTGTATAATCCCAGCTTCCCCAGGTTCCCCCCCGTGACACCGTAGAGAATCAATCGCACGTAAAGAGACATCGCGCAGGGAACGAGAAAATAGGTCCCGACGGGCGCCTTCATCCCCTGCTGGATCATACCGATTCGTGCCTGGATCAGCAGGTTGTTTCTCTGCTTCCGCGTCAGCCCGCCCCCCGCGTTCGCCAGCATCATTTCCGCAGCCCTCTGACGGTATTTCCCCATCTTCCCGGCATTCGAGGACATGTTCTCTTCATGCACGTGAATAATGGCCGATGTCTCCTGCGGGAAAGATCGTGTCTTCTCGAAAATCAACGGGTTCGTCATCCAGAAAAGCCAATCCTCGAGGCTGAATTGGGCTGCATCGAAGGGGCATCGTACGCGGTCTTTTCGAAAGATGATGCTGGACACCGTTAATGCGTTCCCCGCGGTGAACACGTCGAACAGATTGTGCGTCGTCAGGGACGGCGCCTTTCTCCTGCGCAGGAATGAATCTCCCTTCTGATAGCGAACAGCGAAGAGAAGTGACGAGGCCTCTCTCTGCTGGCGGATCCAGGGAACCGGATCCAGGGCGAGCTCATCATCGGAGTCCAGCAGGAAGATATACTCGCCCCGGCTGTGCCGGAGCCCCGTGTTCCGTGCAGCAGACAGTCCCTTGTTCGATTGTGACAGGATCAAGAGTTCGAGCGGCAAAAGGGACGCCCTTTTTGATTCCGCGATCTCAGCACTCCGGTCCGTGGACCCGTCATCGACGACGATCACTTCCGCAGCACTTCGGGATTCGGGAGACATCCGCGAGAGCGAATCGAGGGTCCTGTCAATGGTCTTTTCGGCCTTATAGGCCGGGATGATGATACTGAGTAACGGTTTCATCTGTTCTCCGCTGCATTGCTCACATCGTGCGCGGCCCAAGCCGGCGATACGGCGCGGCCTCTTTCGGTCATCAAGGCCGCCCTTTTTGTTTTGCGCCGATTGCCAACTTTTGCTCCCATCGCCACGCATCTGAGACGATCGTCCCGAGGTCTTTATACCGTGGCTGCCATTGAAGGACCTCGCTGATCTTCCCGGCGCGCGC
>DATIZR010000062.1 GCA_035516965.1 Nitrospirota bacterium | reverse complement strand
CGGGTGTTGTTATTGTCATTACTTGTTCCATTGCGTCATCTACCATTTTTTGAACTGACGGATTTGGCCGGTCACTGTTTTAAGGAAGCCCACAGCGCATCCAATTCTTTTTGGGCAAAGCCACCTAATGGCTTCATTTCGTTTCTCCTTTCGAATAACAGACAAGTATTCTGGAATATCGTTTTGATCAGATACAGCCAGTGCTTATCTAGCCGGCTCCGGCTAGGAAAAAACGATTTTTCGGTATTTACCAGTTAGCAATGATTGTGCCTAGTTTCGATAATTTAAAAGACTATATTCCTGATCGACATGGATGTCAATCGCCGGGTAGGGGTATCAGCGAGGTATCAGCGGTCATTTAATTCTGGATGAAGTGTTGATTGTTAGCAAGAACGACAACTCCAACAGTTCAGGAAGGAAGCCGCAGCGGCAATACTATAACATAAAGCCATATTTCGAGCAGAAATTTTTTCTTTCTCACTGCCTTTATAAAAGTCGAAATAGAGGAAAAGTCTGGGTGTATTTTTTAGTGTATACGAAAAATATCAAAATGAATAGTTTCGGCATTTCAAATGATTAGACGATTTATTCGATTGTCCTCAGCCCATGAATTCTAAAAGGCTAATCGAAAGATTAGCCTTTTTCATTTCTGCTGAGAGGGATTGAACCAAAGCGAGTTTAAGGGAAATGATTTCCCTCATGATTTGGGGGAGAACACGAGGGGATCGGTCCCCTCGTAAAGCGCGTGAGTTCCCCTTCAGCCCTACCACAATAAACGAAGGCTGGTCATAATTGACCGGCCTTTTTATTTTTATGAAGAGAGATCAATAGTGAAGTTCTTAAAGTCTCCCGGTCATTTCCCCGTGATAAAGAATCTCACGATTCTGCCTACAACAGTTATCCCCAGGATAATGCCGGTGATGATCGCAAGGAAGATGGCAAAGATAAGAGTCAACTTGAAGACCAGAAAAAAGAGGGGGATTAAAATTACGCATACTATTATCGTCAGGCAACCGGTTGCAAAGTCTTTTGCTTCCAACATTAAGGTAGTCCTTTCCTTTGCCCTTTCACAGGGCATTTATCATGAATTATAACAGAAGCTGCTTTTGAGGGAAGGGGTTGAAATGACTCTAGATCGTAAACTATTGCAGACCGTTTTTTTGTTCACGCGGAGCCGTGAAGACGCGGAAGACGGTCGATACTGTTTGATTACAGGCAACTTGATATAGATAACCGTTGATTAAAGACATTGTAGTAGTACCCGAACCACCAGTCTCGAACCGTGGTCTTGAGATGGGTTCTCCCCAAAGCCACCTATTTCGGACGAATCAGACGATCATCGATTTTGAAGTCGGCAACAGCGGAAATGGTGACCTGTTTCATGTCCGGATGCGAGGGGTTGATGAGAAGATTGAACTCGTGCTCAACGACCACGGAGGGAACGCGAAGCAAGAGAGTGTCGTTTTTCCCGATCCAGTTCGTGCCCAGCTCGGCAAGCTGCGAGGGTGCCGGATAGGCCCTCCAGCTCTTCGGCAAAGCTGATAGGAAGAGAGAAATGTGTTTCGCATAAAGGTTATCAGGAATGCGGATGGAAGCCATGCTCAAGGCGGAAGGAACCATAGATAGAGGGACGTGCACGAGGTATTCCAGTACGGCAAGCGCTCTCGTTTCCGATGTGTAAACGATGCCCGTGCCTTTGGAATTCCATCTTCCGCCGTATAAACGCGCGCCCGTTCCGGTCAGGTCCCTGATGTGCCGGGTATGCGCTATCCGATAGACCTCCATCAGGAGAACACGCCATGCTCGATCCGGCCAAGTTCGTCCAATACCATTTCCGCACCGAATTTCGAATGGATCAGGCTCAAAGGCGTCTTATCAGCCAATGCCTTGCTCGGCATGTTCATATAGTGCAGGAACTTCTCCCTGCTCATGAATACTTCGGAGCCCCGCGCCGCTATCTCCGCGAGCTGAAGTATCTGCTCTGAGACAACACGATTAAAATGCTTCTTCGGAGCATATCGTTGGATCGTACGCTCGGTGACCGGAAGGACTTCGGCCAGCTGGCGCATTGAAATACTGAGATAGGCAGCCAGGCGAAGGAGCGCCTCCTTCGTTATCCCCTTGTTGCTTAGCTCGATAAAATCCATCCGGCTTTGGATCTTCTTAGGCCTGGCCTTCTTCCCTCCCAGGATCTCTTCAACCGTCGTTGCATATGTCATGACGTTCTCCTCAGCAATCCGGCTGCGACATTTGTCTAAATATTAGCGTTATTTGTCGCAATTGTCAACAACGGAACAAGCGGACACGGTGAGGGCTGATGGAGCAGCGGATTTGTAGTGAGAGATTGGTCGGATAGAGCTCAAAACCCTGCGGTCTTCATGACGTCTCCCCTCCCCGCGCCTGCCTTTGGGGTGCTCTTGAGCCGGGTAACCTCATAAGGCTTACAACCGCACCGGGGCCAGGGGATCCTGGAGCGATTCAGCGACCATGTCGCTCAGGAATCGGACGTTCGTATTGATCGTGTAGTGTCCGACGATATCGGTCAGCTGGGAGTGGCAGTTCTCGCAGGCCGTGGAGACGATGTCCGGCGATACCGCCTTGATCTGGTCTGCCTTGACCCGGCCTGATCGCATGCGGAAATCCTTTTCCCCGATCGCCACGAGACCGCCCCCGCCTCCACAGCACCAGTTCTCCGTCCGGTTCGGCTGCATTTCGACGAAGTCGTCGGTCATTTGCGAGAAGATGTATCGCGGCTCCTCGATCACGCCGCCGTTCCGCGCGAGTTGGCAGGGATCATGGTAGGTGATCCGGCCCTTGATGCGGTTCCTGGCCAAAGTGATCCGCCCCTCCCGCAGGTAGCGGGCGATGACCTCGGTGAAACTGGTCACCCGGAACGGCAAGGCGCCCATCATATGGCGCATGACCCGGTAGGCGGTGCCGCATTCGCAGATGGAAACCTCCCTGACTCTCAGACGCGTCGCCTCGTCGATGATCCGCTGCGCGATCAGCCGGGTCTTTTCCGGATTTCCAAGAAAGGCTCCGAAGTTCACTGCCTCGTAGTAGCTCAGGGACCATTTCTCGCCCGCCGCGTTCATGATCGCCGCTGCCGGCACGATGGAATGTTTTCCCGCCAGCGCCACGTACAGGATGTTCGCATCCTGCACGTCCAGGGGCACGACCTTCTCACCATGGGCCTCCCGCCACCGGCTGAGCACCTCATCCCGCAGCTGTTCGATCGCCCTGGCATAATTGGCCCGTGTTTCGGCCGTCGCTTTGCCCTTCTGGATGGACATGTCCGCCAGCATGCTCAGGACCTTGGGCTCCCGGCCCCCGGCAATAAGCAGGAGCTTGGCAATGGACATGATCATCTGGGTGTCGATGCCGAAAGGGCAGTGAACCATGCAGCGCCGGCAGCCGGTGCAGCTGTATGCCGCCTGGTAGATCGTTTCCACCATGTCGTCGGTCAGATCTGCGCTGTCCCCCAGCGAGGTCCACACGCGGCCCTGGACCTTGAAATAACGCTTGAAGAGCTTGCGGATAACCTCAGCGCGGTGCACCGCCGAATACTTCAGTTCGGGCATGGAGGCGTATACATGGCAGGACCGTATGCACACGCCGCAGCGGGCGCAGGTGTCGAGGTACATGCGCATGGCAACATTCAGCCTGGAATCAAAGCGCGTCAGCAGTTCCCGGCGTACTTCGGGCTCCATAAAGGCCTCCTCGTCTGATCAGGTTCAGGGGCAGCGCGAAGAAGGTATGCACGATCTTGCTGAAGGGAAGGAACATCAGGAAGCAATTGGCGAAGAAGATATGAAGGGCCACGAGCACGTAATGCGGCGATCCCGCGATGCCCGCGGGAACGGACGGCCGGAGCACCAGAAGGCTCGACAGGTATTCGCGGTGACTCTGCACCGCGATGTCGAAGCCCGCCGGAGAGATATAGCTCGCCCAACTCATGTGGGAGCCGGTCAGAACGGTAACGAGCAGGAGCAGCAGCAGAAAATAGTCTTCGGGCACCGAAATCTCCCGGTAGGGCGTCCGGAACCTGCTGACGAGAAAGAAGCACAGGGCGATGGTGAGGACCAAGCCGACCAGACCGCCGCCGAGGAAGCCCTGGTGCGGGAAGATCTGCAGTGCCCGGATCCCTCGTATCAGCTCGATATGCCCGATTACGAGAAGGACCAGCGCGCCGTGGAAGAGCATCAGGCAAAACCACAGCGCCGGACGGTCGGTCCTCACGGTCGGCAGCAGAAAAGTGTCGGCCAGCGCACGGAGCCGGGGATGACGGGGTGCCGGGAAGATCTGGAGGGTCGTGTGCTGGCGCGGGGCCAGCAGGACTTTCATGCCTCTGACGATGACGCCGGCCAGGAACACCCCCAGCGCCGCATAGACCATGGGCACCATGACGAAAGAGTAGATGCGGTCTTGCATGGCCAATACTCCCCGCAGCTGAATTCGTGCAGTAGAAGCCTAACCCGGACAATCAGGAACCGAAAAGACAATGAGAATCGGACACGGAAGGACACGGATAAGGAATAAAATACTCGGGAACCCGTGATCCTTCATAGCCCCTTTCTGTGACACTCAGTGTCAAGGAATTTGACCTGCATGGTCTTTCCCAGGGAAAAGAATCGGGAAAAGAAGTCGATTTCTTCGTGACTGTTCTTGATTAGTGGAGCCGCTTCACGTAGAACCTGATCTCCCCCGATGCCTGGTCTGTCCCGACGATCTCCTGCCCGGTGCTCGTCGCCCAGGCGGGAAAGTCGGCCAGTGACCCGGGGTCGGTGGTGATGGCCTCGACAACCTGGCCAACAGCCACGGACGTGATCTCCTGGCTGATCTTGATCACCGGCATGGGACAGGGAAGCCCCTTGAGGTCCACGACCCTGTCCGGTTTCAGTTCGATAGACATGACGCACCTCCCTTCAGATGAAAAGCTGCACCCTGCTCGTCTGCGCTTCCGCCAGGAACGAGGCCACGCCGCAGACCTTCATGTTCGGGTAATCGATCATTTCCTCGCGCTTGAATCCCATCAGGCCCATGGACATCTCACAGATGCAGATCTCGACGCCCAGTTGTCCGGCAAGGGCCAGCATTTCCTCCAGGGAAGCCACTTTTTTCTTCTGCATCAGCATCTTCATCATGGCGCTCCCCATGCCGCCCATGTTCATCTTGGACAGCTTCACCTTCGTCGCGCCTTTCGGCAGCATGAACCCGAACATCCTGGACATCAGGTTCTTGCCGCGGGCCGTCTTTCGCGGGTCGCGCAGCGCAGCCGTGCCCCAGAACGTGAAGAAAAGCCTCACCTTCATTCCCATTGCCACCGCTCCGGTAGAGATGATGAGGGAAGCCAGGAGCTTGTCGAGGTCGCCCGAAAAGACCACCATCGAGATCTTGTTCTCCACCGCAGGAAGCCGTTCCTCTGCCTGTTGCTGTTCCATTACAACCTGGGCCGTACTCATGTTCATATCCTCCTCTCCAAGATTAATGAACCTTACCGAAAGCTCTTACAATCGATCGTCTTCAGGCACCCGACCCTCGTGCTTGATATGCTCGAGAGCCTTGACCAGCTGTTCAAGCGCCGGCAGGATCATGGACCGCTTGTCTTCCGGGACCTGGGACAGGACCCGGTGACACTGTGCGGCCTGCTCCTCCGCGATTGCCTGCCGGACGTCCCTTCCGCGGTCCGTGAGCTCGATGATATTGTGACGCCGGTCGGCATGATGTTCGTTCTTGATGAGGTACCCCTTCTGTTTCAAGGATTCCACGATGCGGCTGATCCTTCCTTTAGACAGGTCCTGCCGTTCCACCAGTGCGGCCGAGCACAGCTTCCTGCCGGGTTCCATGACCGAGATGAGGGCAGCCTCCGCGCCCGTAAGATCGAACTTCCCGCAGATCGTCTCCTGCGTCAGGGTAAAGCACTGGCTCAGTTTCCTGACGAGAAGCGGCATCTTTAAGGAGGCGTCCGCGCCGTTTTTTTCTTCAACGCTCATATAGTTTCTATTAGCAACCATTGTTACTAGCAATTATATATGACAATATTAAGAATTGCAAGGTTGCCTTGTTATTAATTTTGTTAACTTTAAATTATTTTTTAATTATTTTAATTCAGTGTATTATATTCAGCAATTGAATGTAATAAACTAGATTTACTGCGAGGTAGAGTGCGAGGTAGGGGTTGATATCTAATCGCAAAAAATTAAGTGAATTACGATCAGCAGGCCACTGGAGGCAGGATTTTTATCTCTCTATATCGGTCGCCGGCGTTATCGCCGGATGACAAGCAGCGTGCGCCTGTCCCCGTTCGCTGCCGCGCACTTTACCTGGGTACCGCAGCCCTCGCCGTACACCAGCTCGATCGCCTCGACAAAACCAGGGTTCAGATCACGCGAACCCGGCGCTTTCCGTACGTTGCAGTTGAACAGAAAGGCATCGTTGATCATGGCCAGGACCTCACGACCTTCCGTGAAATGCATGGGCCAGAGCAGGCAGACCTTCGGCTTCACCTGCTCCAGGGGCAGGCCGAGCGTCTTTGCGACGGTGTGCAGGGAGCAATGGATACGGTGATGTGACCAGTAGGCGAAGAGGCAGAGGCCGTCTTCGGTCGTGTCGATGGAAAAAAGCCCGTGTTCCTCTTCCTCGAATACGTTGTCGTATCCCCATGCGGTCAGAAGATGGGGGCAGAGCCTGGCAGCCTCGGGCAGGACCTTGATGATCCTCTTCAACTCCACGGCGCTAACACAGACCTCATACGACGAGCAGCAGCAACGCTCGCCCTTGGCGCAGCCTCTGCAGCGGTTTTCCAGCGACAGGAGCGACTCTACGTCTACCTCCACGCTGCTGCGCTGCTGCGGTGGTCGCTTCCGGCGGAGTTGTTTCGGATCCTTCGATCGCATAGGCGTTAAGGAGTGAACGGGACGGAGATGACGGTGCTTCGACAACACAGTATGCAATGATCGTAAGATAACCGACCCTGCAGGCCAGACAACAATAGCACTCCAGGGTGACAGGGTCAAGCCTCAAGACCGGCCCAGAGCCTCAATGCCGAAGGGCAAGATCCTCTCCTCTGACGGCCGATGCATGTGATACAATGAAATTATACCTTTCCCGCATGTATATCGTCGCCTCGACGGTATATTCTGAAACAGGGCGGTCTGTCATGACGGTCTGCCTGCAAGGTCTGCAAGAACGTCAGCGTCGAGAAAAGCTGGCGGATTCTCCGTAGCCGCGCAGAAGAAGTCCTGCAGGCGACTCTATTCACTGCCAGCAGAGGGAACAACAGACAGGGGGATGTTCTCTTTTTTCAAGGAAGCCGCTTATGTCATTTTCGTCAATAACGTGGAAAGTTGTGTTGATGGCAGTCCTGATATGTTCCAGCCCCGCGCTGGCCGCAGACCAGGTGGTGATAGCGGATTTCTCGTCCGCGATCGATGCCGCCGGCACACCCGCTGGATGGCAGGTCAAGGAAAAAACGGGAAAGGCGGATTTCGCAGTCGTCAAAGACGATGGCGTTGCCGCCGTCCGCCTGCGGAGTGCAAAAACCTCTTTCTCCCTGCAGAAGGAAGTTCACGTCAATCTCAGACAGTACCCGGTTCTCACCTGGACCTGGAAGGTTACCAAGCTGCCCAGCGGAGGAGATTTCAGAAAATCGGGCACCGACGATCAGGCGGCCCAGCTCTTCCTCGCATTTTCCAAGACCCAGGCGATCGTCTATATATGGGACACGACGGCTCCCCAGGGCATCATGGCGGACACGGCCGCGCCCTTCTTCATGTCCATCAAGGCCGTCGTCGTGCGTTCCGGCAAGACCGGAACCGGCTCCTGGATCACCGAAACCCGGAACGTTTACGACGATTACCGGAAGCTCTTTGGCGGGGAGCCGGGTGAGGTCAACGGCATGAGGATACAGATCAATTCCCAGCACACCGGGACGTCGGCCGAAAGCTACTTCGGTGGCATCTCTTTCAAAAAGCAATAAAAAGCGGTATGCTGCGTTTTCCCTTCCGTTTGCCCCCCCGGGATGATATTTAAACTACCTAAAGTTTACGGTAAATAAGCCGATACCTCTCTCAGCAGAACCTTGAATACACGAGAAGGACCTATTTCAACGCTTCTGTCGATTGAATTCCCTGATTATAGCCTGAAGGGACGGGATATGAAGACAATACTGCTGGTTGATGACGACCGCGATGTCTTAAGTTTCCTGGAGGACAGTCTGATCTCATTTGGATACAACGTTATTGCAAAATCCGATCCCGGACCGGCTCTCTCCGTGGTCAGGGAAGGAACGAAAGTTGATCTTGTATTGACTGATTACGCGATGCCGGGAATGAACGGACATGATTTTTTCAGTGAGATTCGACGGTATTCTCCATCAGTCCCCGTAATTATCCTTACCGGCTATGATACCGTCGAGACCTATTTAAAATCTCTCAGCCTCGGGCTCACCGACTGCCTTTCCAAACCAATTCGATCAAAGGATTTATACCGCGTCGTCAAAGCGGCGATGGAAAAGCCTCATGCATTCAGCTAGAGGAACTCCGGGGCAGTCATGGACGGTTGACTCCCCCCGCAGGGGGAGGACAATGTTTGGTTCACGCTGAGACGTACCCTGTTGTCGTAAGAACGCGGGCACAAGCGAAGACTCGGAGGACGGGAGACGGTCTACGATGCGGTGGACACCCGCTTTCCACTTTGTGATCTCTGTGTCTCCGTGTGAAATCTTGATTCTGGCTGCTCTTCGACAATAGAAACCCATAATTAATTTCGGTTTATTCTCACACAATGCCACGAAACCACGAAGGGGCTCAACCTAGTGAGAGCCTCTGTGATATCTCATACACCGTCTCCAGCAATCCCGGAACCCTGTCGCTTCCCCTTCCCCGCGTCTCCCTGTCCGTCTTCTTCCCGGGACGTCACGGCTTGTAATACATCAGCTGCCGCGCGAAAGGAGCCACGTCGCGGATGAGGTTCTGCTGCTCCTCAATCGACATGGGCTCGAACGATTCGGCGAACGCCGCGTTCTGCTCCAGCTGTTCGATGTCGTCGCAGCCTATGACAATGTTGGTTATTGGCTGGGAGAGGGCAAAGCTCAGGAAGGGCTTCATGGTGGTGTACCCGGGCAATTGGGAAGCGTATCCGCGCAGATAGACCTTCATGCCGATGATCCCCATGTTCTTCTCCCGGGCCAGGGGCAGGACATGATCGATAAAGCTCCTGTACTTCGGCTCGGCGGGATTGACCGGCATCAGCACCGTATCGAACGGGAAATGTTCGATGCACTTTTTTATGATGGCGGGATCGTGATGGCCGGTGACCCCGATGAACCGCGTTTTTCCCTGCTCCCTTGCCTCCTGAAAAGCTTCGATAGCGCCGCCCGGTCCGAAGATGGCCGCGATGTCCACTTCCTCCCGCACATCATGCACCTGCCAGAGGTCCAGGTGGTCGGTCCCCATGCTCCGTAGCGTCTCATGCAGATGGGAGAGAGCACCCTTCTTGTCACGGCTGTGGGACTTGCTGGTAAGGAAGATATCCTTGCGCCGCTCCCGCAGCGCTTTCCCGTAATAGGATTCGCTTCCCGAATAAGCCCGCGCAGATTCGCAGTAGGTAATGCCCAGATCCAGAGCCCGATTGATCAGAGCGCAGGCAGCCTTGTCCCGGCCAAAGGTCCTGAGGACACCTTCTCCGCCGAGGCCAAGCATGGTGACGGCCTGTCCTGTTTTTCCGAGAATGCGGGTTGGGATAGTCATGTCGGGATTATAGCACTCCTGATGACTTGAGCCTGATCGGCACGGACTGCTAATTCTTCATTCCTAATCCTTAGTTTCTATTTCTCACTTCTTCACAACGATCTTATGGCCTTCACATTCCACTGTGTGACCCGACCGGATCTTGCATCGTCTGCGGAGTTCCACCTGCCCGTCTACCGTTACGCGGCCTTCCGCAATCGCCGTCTTTGCCAAGCCGCCGCTGGCGAACAAGCCCGTGACTTTTAACAGGTCATTGAGCTCGATGTATTCCCTGCCTTCCAGCTTGAACTCTGTCATGATCTTTCTCCGCGGTCTCCGCAGCTCCGCTCAGGTATTATTTTTTCCGCGGATTACGCAGATTAACGCAGATAGATTCTCAATGAGAGCGAGAAGCAAAGACTTGATATTCGGTTTGCTTGGCTTTAAACCCAGAAGTGGTTTCATTGCTTTCTGCGGCATCTGCGGATAAATAGGTTTTGCGCGTTTACTCATGCCGAGCAGTTACATTCGATGTTGAAACTATTATAAGACTGTTAATAAGCAATAGACCTGGCTCAAATTATTTTTTCACCAGTCCCCGCAATATTCGAAGGCCTGCGTTGTGGTCAATCGCTGTATGTTCTCTCCTGTTTCGGACATCCGGTAAAGATTCGAAAGCGATTCAGCATCCTCCCAGTCGCAGCTGCTGGAAAAGATGATCTCTTGACCGGACCATATGGGAGACGAATCGGCTCCCCGTGCAGGAGGCTCGAACAGAACGATCTCCCCCGTATCCACATTGAGCCTGCGGAGGTGGGGCGTACCCAGGTCGCAGCGAAAAATGAGCCAGTTCCCGTCCGGCGACCAGGATGGGTTCGCATGCAGGCAATCATCCACCGTGAGTTGTCTCTGGTTCCCGCCTGCGGGGTCCATGACCAGGATTTGGGAGGACTCGCTTCCGGGCGAGAACTGGACGAAGGCGATCAGGTCGCCACGGGGCGACCACATTGGGTTCAGGTGCTCCGAAGGCCCCGTGGTAAGTTTGGTGAATCCCGTCCCGCTCATATTGATGATATGCACCTGCTGGAGTCCCATTTCGTCAACGCCGGAAAACACGAGCCGGCTGTCATCGGCTGACCAGTCAACGCTGCTGATGTTGAGATCTCCGGTCGTGATCTGGGCCGTTTTCCGCGTCGCAAGGTCCATGAAGAATATGTTGTACAGCTTCTTGGGGTTGTTCTTCGTGCTGACAAAGGCGATCATGGTCCTGTTCTTGTTATACCGGGGCGCCGCATTGTCCGTGTATTCCCCGTTGGTCCCCGGGTTCATCGTCAGCCGGGTCTCATTCTTCCCGTCCGGGTCGATGGCATAAATGTCGTTGAACATCTCCTTGCCGTCTCCGTGGAACCGGGTAAATACGATGCGAGCTTGATCCATGGGCGAGCCTCTTTCCTGTTCTCTGGGAACGTTGATTATTGAACGACAGATTAACAAGGAATAAGGATATTGTCAAACCGCAGCGGCCCAACGGGGTCTGGCAGATAAATAGGGAGGATGGCGGGAAAGTAGAAACCTCAAAAATGCTCCGGAATGGCAAAATCAACACAAAAGACCTGCCCCGGGATGTCGGGGAGTATGCGCCGGATGGTAAAAGGGATTGCCTCTCACTACGGGAAATCAGGGAGACCGCACTTCCCGTTATCCGTTTCTGATTTTTGCCTCGAACGAGCTCTTCTGCTGCTTGTCCTTCTGTTGCTGCACTTCATGCACATGCTTCATTGCTTTCTGCTTCTGGCTCTTTTCCTTGCCCTTCTTACCGCCCTTGTCTCCCATTGTGCGCCTCCTTTTAACTGAATATCGTGTCTGTGATGATTATAGCATAATATCTTTCCCCTTCGCTGCACAGGAGAGACTGGGAGGAGATGATATTATGCTGACAGGGAACGAGGTAGATCGGTTTGTCTCATTCAGGTTAATTCTGGATCACTTCTCGATCCTGGACATTCATATCAAACATACTCTTTCGGGAAAATCAGGAATGAGTACCCTTTTCCTTTCATTTTTGTTATACTTTTTTCGCCACCCCGTGATCCGGGGAAGTAGCGGGCGGGAGGATGTTCTCCATGAAGATGAAAGAACTTGTTTTGAAGAACCGGAGCTATCGGCGCTTCCATCAGGAAGTCAGTGTGGGCAGGGAAACGCTGAACGAGTTGGCCGATCTCGCACGGCTGTCCGCGACCGGCGGCAACATGCAGCCGCTCAAGTTCATCCTCTCCGAAGATGCCGCGAGGAACGGCCGGATATTCCCGACCCTGACATGGGCCGCCTATCTGAAGGACTGGTCCGGGCCCGGCGAGGGGGAGCGGCCTGCCGCCTACATCATCATCCTCGGGGACAAGCGATTGAAGCCTTCCTTCGGCTGCGACCATGGGATCGCGGCGCAGAGCATCCTGCTCGGCGCCACGGAGAAGGGCCTCGGAGGCTGCATCATTGCCTCGATCCAGAAGCCCGCCCTGGCCCAGGTCCTGTCCCTGCCGGACCACTTCGAGATCCTGCTGGTGATCGCGCTCGGCAAGCCCCGGGAGATTGTGGTGATCGAGCAGGTCAGGCCAGACGGGGACATCAAGTACTGGCGCGACAGCCAGGGCGTTCACCATGTGCCGAAGCGTTCGCTCGAAGACCTGATCGCGGGGTAGAACGCTTCTCCCCGCGTCCCCCGAACCCCGGATGTCCGGACCGGAGGATGCGTGTTCCGGCGTTCCGGAACCATTGCCAAGGAGGAACCAAATGAAAAAGACGCTGCTGTGCTTCGTGCTGCTGATCATGGTGGGGACCGCGCCCGCCTTTGGCGCGGACGTGGTGCGCCTCGGGACCCTGAAGTTCGCCCACTACGGCGCGGTCTGGTACATGAAGGAGATTGCGCAGAAGTACGGCATCGAGATCCAGGAGCGCGTGTTCCCCAAGGGTATCGACATCATCCCGGCAATCATCGCCGGGGAGATCGACGTATCGGCCAGCGCCGTGGACGGGGCGATTGCCGCCCGCGCCAGCAACGTTCCGATCGTGATCGTTGCCGGGTTCGCCAGCGGCGGGGCGCGCATCGTCGGACGGCCGGACATACACTGGACCTCCGTTGCCGACCTGAAGGGCAAAAAGGTCGGCGTTCCGCGCGGCGGAGCGCAGGAGCTGGTCCTGCTGGCCGAGCTGGGCAAGCACAACCTTTCCTTTTCCGACAAACCGGGCAAGGACGTGCAGATCGTCTATCTGGCCTACGCGGACCTGAACCAGGCCCTGATGGCCAGGAACATCGACGCCATGTGCCAGTCCGAACCCCAGTCCACCCAGGCCATCAGCAAGGGGTTCGGCGTGGAGATCATCAAGCCCTATGACACCCCCGTCGGAGAGCCCATACGGACCCTGATCATGACCGAGGCGATGTACAACACCAGAAAAGACGTGGCCGCACGGTTCATGAAGTGCTTTGTCGAGGCGACCAAGTATTTCATCGAGAACCCGAAGGCCGCGGAACAATACGTCCGGGAAAAGATGTTCAAGGGCCAGCTGAGCGCCGAGGACTACCACGATGCCATGGAGAATGCGGCTTTTACCTATGATGTCACCGTGCAGCAGGTCCAGGTCTCCACGGACATGATGGCAAAATACGGGATCGCGAAGATGGCGTCCCCGCCCGCGGCGAAGGATTACGTGAAGGTCGACCTGCTCGAGAAGGCGAAGAAGGAACTGGACGCGAAATAGTCATGAAGCGCCTGAAGAGGAAAAACCATCACTCCCTGTTCGCCCGGTTGCTGCACGCCGTCGCGCTGCCGGCGGGTCTGCTCGTGGTCTGGGAGCTGCTTTCCCGGAACGGGTTCATCAGCCCCCATGTGCTCCCGGCCCCGACGCAGGTCTTCCTCCGGTGGGTAGCCTACGCAAGACCGTTGGAGCCATACGATCCGGCCGCGATGAACTACCTCACCTGGCTCTTTTCCGGCGAGCTGCCCCATGACGCGCTTGCCACCGTCATGCGGGTGCTGGTCGGCTTCGGCATCGGCGCCGGGCTCGGCCTGGTGCTCGGGCTGCTCATGGGCGCCAGCGCCTTCATCTACAACCTGTTCAATCCGCTGATCCAGATCCTGAGGCCCATCCCCCCCATCGCCTACATCCCCCTCGCGATTCTCTGGTTCGGGCTCGGCAACCCGCCCGCGTTCTTCCTGATCAGCCTCGGCGCGTTCTTCCCGGTACTGATGAACACCATCTCAGGTGTCCGGCACGTGGACGGCTTGTTCATCCGCGCCGCTCGCAACGTGGGCGCGGGCGGCCTGACCCTGTTCGTACGGATCATCATCCCCGCGGCGACCCCCTACATCCTGACGGGCCTGCGCGTCGGGATCGGCGTAGCCTTCATCGTGGTCATCGTCGCCGAGATGATCGCGGTGAACGACGGGCTCGGCTACCGCATTCTCGAGGCGAGGGAATACCTCTGGTCCGACAAGATCATCGCCGGCATGATCACCATCGGACTGCTGGGCCTGGCCATCGACACCGTGATGAGCAGGATCAACAACCGCCTGCTCCGCTGGCACCAGGGGCAGGAATGATGGAGCGCATGCTTGTCGGCGCTAAGGACATGACCGTGAACGACATCAAGAGCAACGCCTCCCCGACCCCCCAGGTCGTCGTCGAGAACGTGCGCAAGACCTTCAGCAGCAAGGGCCGCGAGATCGTCGCCCTCGCCGGCATCGACCTCACGATCTCCAGCGGAGAATTTGTCGCCGTGCTCGGTCCTTCCGGCTGCGGCAAATCAACGCTCCTGAACGCCTTGGCGGGATTTTCCCTGCCCACCTCGGGCAGGGTGATCGCCAACGGCGCGGAAGTGACCCACCCCGGTCCGGACCGGGGGATGGTCTTCCAGGAATACGCCCTCTTCCCCTGGATGACCGTGGCGGAGAACGTCGCCTTCGGCCTGGAGATCAAGAAGATGAAGAAGCAGCTGATCCGGGAGCAGGTGGACAGGCTCCTGGAAAAGCTGCAGCTCCTCGAGTTCCGGGACCGGTTCCCCAAGGACCTCTCCGGCGGCATGAAGCAGCGTGTGGCGATCGCCCGCGTGCTGGCCCTCGATCCGCCGATCATGCTGATGGACGAGCCCTTCGGCGCGCTCGATGCCCTGACCCGCCGCACCATGCAGGACGAGCTGCTCCGCATCTGGATGGAGTTCCGGAAAACGATCGTCTTCGTCACCCACGGCATCGAGGAGTCGATCTATCTCGCCGACCGCGTGGTCGTGATGACCTACCGTCCGGGCACGATCAAGCGGCTCGTTCCCGTCGAGCTTTCGCGCCCCCGCGATGTGGCCTCGCCCCGGTTCATCGCCCTCCAGAAGGAGGTCTCCGCCCTCGTCATGGAAGAACAGATGCGCTCCCGCAGGGACGAGCGACCTGCCTAGCCGACGTTTGTTATGGCGTTTTTTTCATACCCCCTTCGCCTGTGCCCAGCGCTTACGAGTGCATAGCGCGCGTGCAGGGTGTGAACTGAATGAAATAAATTGAGCACGCCTTAAAACCTTATTCATCGCGCAAAGCCGCAAAGTCGCAAAGGTAACTTGAAAAAATTGAGGAGTGTCGGACTGGCGTGAAACAGGAGCCGGAGAGTTACGCACTCCGGTCCGCTGTCGATCGGGGCGGCATGACACATCGATAAAAACAGTTCTGAACCTGGCCTTCAACTCCCGCAGTAATTCAATAGGGCAGTGATGAACAGGCAGACGCAGCGAAAAAGGCCGACATCAAGAATAAAGACCCGGCCGTATCATGCCCTAATTTTTTTTCTTCGAAGCGCGCCGTTTGCCTCTGGCGAGGGTCGGCTTTTTCGAAGCCGGATCCTTTCGCCCCTTCACCGCACCCGGGGCGGACACCTCCAGGGGCGCTCCCTGAAGCCGTTTGTAATAGAAGTTCTGTCCGTACAGCACGCTGACCGGGTTGTGTCCGGTCACCCGGTCCTTGACCACCAAGGTCGTGACCGGGGCGTCGGAGTGCTTTGAGAACAGCATGTCGTGTCCCACGCAGAGCCCGACGATGATGTTCATGTCTGTCTGCGCTGCATTCAGAAGCCGCGCCTGGGCGATCGGGTTGCACGCGGGTTCGAACGTTCCCGGTCTCACCTTGTCCGCGTCGGTTATACCCAGCTCTAGCTTGTCCATGCTGCCGGCCTTGCAGCAGACCGAGAGGGGCTCGAAGCCCTGGGCACGAAGGATCAACGCCAGCCGGTTTGTCTCATCCAACAGGCCGATGCAGGTGGCGATCCCGATCCGCCGGTACCCCATGAGCTTCGCGAAGGCGATGGTATCCTCCACCCGCGTCCACCGTGCGTTGATCGTTTCCGTCCCCGGCGTCCGCTGATAACACAGGCCCTCGACCTGCGTGGCCACGCGGGCAATCTTCGCGTCCTCGCTCGATCCCCGGTACTCGTCGAAGGCATCATTGATGAGCGGCAGATGTTCCCGGGAGGGACAATATCCCGGCTTGGCAGGAGCCTGCGCCTGGTCGGCGCTCCAGCAATTTGTTTTCCCCTGCTTCTGCCACACGGCTCCGCAGAGACTGCAGCTGAACTTCGTCATACAAAACCTCTCTTTCGTCCGGCTTTCCCGGGGTGTAAGGAACGTGCCATGCCGAGAGTATCAAAGATAAAGGGACAAGTCAAACAGGACAGGACCGACGCCGGGGATTTTCCATTCACTCGAAAGCAGACGACATACTATCCGGCGGTTCAAATTACCCAATGTAGGTATTTTCGCATGATATGATGGTTAAATTCCTGTCTTCAGAATGTATGTTGAACGCCCCGGGATGAATCTTGTTTCTAACCGACTGATATATTGTTCGTTTTAAATCATGCTTCGATCGCAATGATAAGGTATTAATCTTGCTGTATGTCATATATAAAAGTGAGCGATATTCGTTCTGCAACATTGTGAATATGAATACTATGCAAACAATCCTGCTCGTCGATGATGATCCGGCCGTTTTAATGCTCTATGAGCTCATGCTGAATGACCTGGGGTACGACGTTATCCCGAAACCCGATGCCGGGTCTGCGCTCGAGCTTATCCGGCAGGGAATTCCGATGGATCTTGTCATTACCGATTATCAGATGCCGGGCATGAACGGCCTTGAATTTATCGGTGTCCTGAGGCAGATCCTGCCATCGGTACCGGTGCTCATGCTTACCGGGTGCTGCAACGCGGATATCGATCCTGGTTTGGGAATAAGTGAATTGATTTCCAAGCCGGTAAGTGAAAAGGAACTGGGACGGAGCGTGAAATCAGCTCTTGAAAAAAGGAGCGCGGACATTCTTATCTTCCGAATTGACCGGGGAATCGATAGACGTCCGTCCCCCGGCACCCTGTAACCGGTGAAGCTTGGGGATGCTTGGTGACGCTGTTACCTTCATTGCATTTCTTATACGATAGCAGTCATGCCCCCGCTCAGAAACATCGTCCCCTATCTTCTTTCTCATGGATACAAGTCAATCTCGATCGCAACAGCCTCACTTCTCCTCTGAACATGCTCGGAAAGCCGATCAGGCCCTGGTCGCTCTTGAAAACGGTTTTCTTTTCAATACCGCTGGACGAGACAGGGTAGACTGCGCGGGGATATCCTGACCGGAGAGAACCCGCATGAGGGAGAGAAAGAGACAAGGCAAGAGGTCAAGCAGAAAAGGACAGCCTCTGAGCTCCTCAGGGTCTGCTTTCCATATCCATCAGAGCTTTTTTCAGTTCGGCCAGGTCTTCCCCGGTGGTATTCTTGTCGCTGCCGTTCTTCGACCGGGCGCAGAATCCCTTCGCCGCCACATCAACGGAATCCGCCTCTGCAATGCAGCCGCAGAACGAACTCACCACATTCACATCCTTGCACTTATCGGGAATGGTCTTCATACGTCACCTCCTTCCGAACCTGCTGCTGTTTCTATTGTATCAGACAGGTCGAACGAGCGTACAATAAAGGCGCTGCAATGGAAGAAGTGATCGTTTTCGTTTGGTTGATTGCTAAAGGATTCAATAACCAGGATTGATAAGGCAAGGACTTCAGCATAGGCAAGGTAAAATATCAAAATTCGAGATCTGGCCCTATAATCACGTTCACTGCAACAACGACTGGTCACAGCAGATGGGCGGTTCGTTCTTTGTCCCCGCGTCTGCCTTTCCAGAAGTGCGTCCGGCTTATTTCGGATGCTGCTGCTTGTACGTGGCTACGGCAGCCTTGAGGTCGCTGTATTCTTCGCAAGGGAAGAAACAAAGCTTGTCCAGTTTGGCCAGATGCTCCTCGGCCTTGGCGAGATCGCCGGCCATCAGATAGGCCTCGCCTATATACTCGTGTGCACCGCGATGCCTGGGGTTGATCGCGAGCGCCTGCTCGTAGTATTTGAACGCCGCGTCGAGATTGCCGCGATTGCGCTCGGTAAAACCCATCAGGTTGAGAATGTCGGCGTTCTTAGGGTCGCGCTTCACCGCTTTGTTCAGCAACTCGATGGCCGTGTCCCAATTCTTTTCCTTGATCGCCTTTTCTGCACGGACGACGTCGGGATCAGCAGGCGCACGAGACGTATCGCTGCCGTAGCCGCTTGCGCGGGCCGCGTCGGGCCGCACGAGTGCGAGGCCGATAACGCAAAGGATCAGCACAGAGTAAGTAAACGTCTTCATAGGGGTCCTCCTGGTGCCTCTGGTAGAGCAGAAAAAATAAGATCCTTTCCTCCGATATGAATAAGTATATCACCTCGCCACTCTTCCAAACTGGGCGTCCCTGAAGGCTCCCATGATCTTCACTTCATCGGTCATTTTCCCCGCGGGACCTCGATCTCGAACCTGCAGCCCGGCCGTTCGCCGTGGTCGCAGCGCTCGGTCACCGGAAGACCGGTGAGCGTGCTCAGGAACGATTCCATGGCCGCACAGGACCGCACGTCGGCTTGAACGGCCCGGGAGATGAGGCAGCCGTTCCCCCTGATCACGATCTTCCCGTCTTCCTCGCTCATCTCAGCCAGGGAACCCAGCGAGCGAAGCACGTTCACGACGCCGATCACGCGCTCCCGGGCGTTCCCGGCTGGGCGCGGAACAGCTGCGGCCATGCCCTGGCCCACTTCCTTCATGATCGACGCAAACTGCCGCGACGGCAACCGACCGCCCAGGACCCTCACGAGCCCGGTCAGGACGATCGAATAAGCCAAGGATGATCCGACCTCGGCCCCTGCCCGGATGCCGTAGACCGCCGCCGGCCTGCGGGTCCCTTTGAGCTGTCCCTGGACCTCAACGACCCCCTCCCGCTGAAGCAGAGCGATCTGGGCACGCACAGCGTTCCTGGTCACGCCTAATGCTTCCGCGAGCTCCTCGACGGTCCGCTGGTCCTTGAGCAGGAGCTCAGTGATGCGGCCGCGGGTACCCATGTGTTTTTCCGTGTGCGGCGATCCAGGGGTCATGAAAATCCTCCTTGGTACTTATGCTGTAGATAGTACACCCTTTTTACCCTATTTGTCAATTAAGTAAAATTCTATTTTGACTTAATTGCATAAAAGCGCTATTATTGCACCAGGAAACAGTGCACCACGACAGAGATCAAGGGGGTACAGGCCATGAAACGGATACTATTCATAGGGACGTTAATGCTGGTCGCAGCGGGGATGCTGTTTTTACCAGTTTCCGCGACAGCGATGGAGTATCAGAAGACGGGTACGGTCGTTTACACGCAGTCGGTCGTAGATCTGCGGAACACCATGCGGCAGTTGTGGGAGGATCATATCGTCTACACACGGAGCTTCATCACCAGCGCGCTGGCCGGGCTTGATGACACCGGAAAGGTCGCTGAACGGCTTCTCAGGAACCAGGACGACATCGGCAATGCCATCAAGCCGATCTATGGCGATGAGGCGGGAAAGAAGCTGTCCGCCCTGCTCAGGGACCACATCCTGATCGCAGCGGACATCGTGGCCGCAGCCAAGGCCGGTGACAACGACGGCGTTGCCAAGGGACAGAAAAGGTGGACGGCAAACGCCGACGACATCGCCGTTTTTTTGAGTAGTGCCAACCCGAATTGGCCGGTCCAGAAGTTGAAGGACATGCTGTACATGCACCTCGCGTTCACAACGACCGAGGTTGTTTCGCGTCTCAAGAAGGACTGGTCCGCGGACATCGAGGCCTATGACAAGGGCCATGTGCACATGCTCATGTTCGCCGACATGCTCACCGACGGGATCGTGAAACAGTTCCCGGCGAAGTTCAAGTAGGAGAGAGGCGGGATGTGCTGTGGGATGCCTGGGGACGTTGTTGCCCGTGTTGCATTTCTCATTTGATAGCAGACATGCACGCTCAAAACAACGTCCCCTCTCTTCTTATCTTCCCATGTTCTTATCTCCCCATTGACTCCCGACCTTGTTTGTACTATTCTCACGGCATCGGAATCATGCAAATACCGCCTCGACGGGCTGGTGCCTGATAGTCCGATCGGCCCTTGATGGTCATGAAAGGTCCCAGGGGCAAACCAATAGATCAAGCCTGATCCTCAATGGATCTGGTCGGTCCCAAACGAATCCTTATGTCCCCTCTTCGCGGGAAACTGCTGAGATCGCTCAACCTGAAGACGAAGATGACCCTGGGCGTATCCACGGTCGTCATCCTCTCCCTGTCCCTGGCCGGATATCTTGCGACCTCGTACTTCGAACGGCAGCTCAGGACCACCATCGACCGGAACCAGTTCCTGCTGGCATCGGCAATCGCGAACGAGATCGATACGAAGCTGCTGCTGGCCCGTCAGCTGCTCATCCTCGCTGCCCGGGAAGTTCCCCCCGCAGCGCTGCGCAGCCCCGAAGCTGCCCAGCGCTTCCTCGACAGCAAGGCCTATCTCACCAGTTTCTTCGATAATCATTACACCCTCGTTTCCGCCGCCGGCATATCCATCGCCGAGGCGCCCTTTACCCCGAACAGGCGGGGCAAGGATTATTCGTTCCGCCCCTATTTCAAGAAGACCGTCGAGTCGCAGAAGCCCATCATTTCCGATCCCTATTTCTCCTCGCAGACGCATTCCCATCCGGCGATCATGATGACCGCCCCGATCTTCAACAGCAAAGGAGCATTGGCCGGCTTTCTCGCAGGCAGCATGGACCTCATGGGAGACAACATCCTGGGGGACATCGCCAAGATCAAGGTCGGGAAGAACGGATTCCTTTCGCTCACGACGGCGAACCGGATCATGGTAATGCACCCCGACAAGACGCGGATCATGCAGCCGATCCCGGCCGGGAACAAGCTGTATGACGAGGCCCTGGAAGGCTTTGAGGGGACCCAGGATACCGTAACGACCGGCGGTATCCCCATGGTGACCTCGGTCAAGCGCATGAAGGTCAACGGGTGGATCGTCGTCGCCAACCTTCCCCAGGCCGAGGCTTATGCGGCCATCAATGAGATGAAAGTATATCTCCTGGCGGCCGGGGCAGGCATCGTGATGGTCGTTTCCGTCATCATCTCCTTCCTGATCCGGCGGTACACGGGGCCGCTCCATCGTCTTACCCGTCACGTCAGGGAGCTGTCCCGCAAAGAGGGCGTGGACAAGCTGGTCCGGCCCGAAACGGACGACGAGATCGGGACACTGTCCCGGGCCTTCAATACGATGGTGTCTGAGCTGGACCAGCAGCATGAGGCCCTCCGCGAATCGGAAGAGCTCTTCCGTACGCTGGCCGAACAATCGCTGGTCGGCATCTATCTCATCCAGGACGGCCTCTTCCGGTATGTCAACCCCCGGTTCGCTCAGATTTTCAGGTACGCCGCGGACGAGCTGACGGACAGACTCGGTCCGCGCGACCTCGCCCATCCCGATGACTGGCCGGATGTGCAGGAGCATATCCGCAAGAGGATCGACGGCGAGGTCAAATCGCTCCACTATTCCTTCCGGGCCAGCACCAGGGAGCTGGATCTCATTGACGTCGAGGTGTACGGTTCCGCGACGATCTACCGCGGCCGTCCGGCGATCATCGGGACGATGGTGGACATCACCGAACGGACCGTGATCGAAGAACGTCTCAAGCGGCTCGCGCTCTATGACGATCTCACGGGGCTGCCGAACCGCTCGTTGTTCTTCGACCGGCTCCACCAGCTTCTGGAGCTGGCAAAACGGAACCAATTCGTTGTCGCTGTTCTCTTTATCGATCTCGACCGGTTCAAGGCTGTCAACGATACGCTGGGACACGAAATGGGCGACCTTCTGCTCAAAGAAGTTTCGCGGAGGCTGACCTCCTGCACCCGGTCTGCGGACACGGTGGCGCGCGTTGGCGGCGACGAGTTCGTCGGCATCTGTGGAAAGATCGCAGCGCCCGATGATGCGCTTGTTCTTGCCCGGAAGATCAACAACGCCCTGTCCAAACCATTCATGCTCAGGGACCATGAATGCTCGATCGGCGCAAGCATCGGGATCAGCCTCTTTCCGGAGGACGGAAGCGATCCGGAAACACTCCTCAAAAAGGCCGATAACGCGATGTATCGAGTGAAAGAAGGCGGGAAAGGCGGCAACCTGCTCTACCGCGATATGATCAGAACTGCGGAAAGCTGAGGCAGGGAAACAAGGACCAATCAACAGATGCCGGGTCATACCCGTCAGTACTTATTCGTCGGGGGCCACAGGCAGGCCTGCCCCTAAGATGTTCCTCTTTTTCATCACAGCGATCACTCACCACGTCGCCTCACCGTCCCCGCGTTTGCCTTTCCGTCTGACATTACGCTTTCAAGGGGTGATCCTCAGATGAGGCTGTCTCCCCGTCTCCCCGTCTCCCCGTCAGCATGTCACCGCGTCCCTGCGACAGCCCTCTCTCCCGCCAGCGGCAGGGTAAAGATGAAGGTGCTCCCTTTTCCGTGCGTGCTCCTGGCCCAGATCCTTCCTCCGTGGTATTCGACGATCTGGCGCGTTATGGCAAGGCCGAGGCCCGTGCCTTCCGTGGCCGCGGTCAGCACGTCGTCCGACCGGTGGAATTTCTCGAATATGAGTTCGATATGTTCGGGCGGTATCCCGATGCCGGAGTCGGAGATCTCGACCACGAGCTGCGCCGTCTCCTGGCGAAGGGCGACCTGTATCGAGCCTCCCCGCGGCGTGAACTTGACGGCATTGGAAAGGATGTTGGTCACGACCTGCACAAGGCGGTCGCGGTCGCCCGAAACAGCCGGAAGAGGAGGCGTGAACTCGACGGCCACCCGGAGCCCCTTGTTCTCGAAGAGGACCCCCATGCTCTCGATGACCGACTGGATGATGTCCTCCAGGGAGACCGGTGCGAACTGCCATTTCACCGAGCCCGCTTCGATCCGCGAAAGATCGAGCAGGTCGTTGATCAGGCGCGCAAGCCGGTCGGTCTCGACCTTCACCGTGTTCATCAGCTTCACTTTTCGCTCATCGGGCATCCCCTTCTTCACGAGCAGCAGCTCGACAAAGGCCTTGATGGTCGTCAGCGGCGTGCGCAGTTCGTGGGAGACCGTCGAGATGAAGTTTGTCTTCATCGTGTCGAGCATCCGCAGTTTCTCGTTGGCCTCCTGCAGCTGTCCGATAAGCTGCTCCCGCTCCTTTTCAACACGATTGCGGTCGGTGATGTCGTTCACCAGGCAGACGGTCGCAACCGGTTCCCCGCGGTGGTTGCGCATCAGGGAAGCGGACAGGTTGAACGTGCGGGAACCGCCGTTGTGCGGCCCGCATTCGACCTCCACGTTCCGGACCGCGCCTTTCCCGACGAGCGACACGATCCGTTCCGCAAGTTGTTGGCACGTTGTCATGCCGTCCATCGGCCGCCTGCCGACGAGGTCCTGTTCACGGCATCCGAGCAGGCTGCACGTTTCCTGATTGACCAGCCTGACCACGCCCTCGAGGTCGAGCACGATCAACGCATCGTTCATGGTGGCGATGATCTCACGGGCGGCGAACGCAGGCGTGATGTCCACGAGGCGATGGCGCCATATCGTCCTCGAGACGAGGACCAGCATGCAGATCATGGGGATATAGCTCAGCGGGTAGTAGGGAACCCCGATGGCGGGCAGGAAATCAAGCGCGCCGAGGTAGCCGATGCCGAAGGCTATGAGGAACGCCTTTGCGCGGCGGTTCCTGGTGGTATTCCGGTCCGATCTTCTATAGACAACCCAATACTCCCGGAGCGTCATAGCCGTCATGACGGAGAAATAGCCCATGAACAGAAAGGACGGCCACCGGAACCTCAGGAAGATGCCCCAGGAGTAATGGTTCAATCCGTCGAACAGGACGTCCGTCAGCAGGGTCACGGCCAGGAAGATTGCCGAGATCGTCCATGCAAGCCGGACGCGCTGCCGGTTCGGGCCGTCCGTTTGCATCACCACGACCGTAAAATGGTACAGCGCCGCGGGCATCATGGTGACGCCTGCGTTGGCAAAGGTCATCCATCGGTACGCCATCGCCTCCGAAGACTGGAACAGGGCCACCGAGGCGCAGAACATCCAGGCGGAGGCTGCCAGGGTGTAGCCGAGATAGAGAAGGCTTTCCCGGGCGCCTCTTTCCCGGATCACGACGATGAGTCCGAGCAGCAGGATGGCAAGGGCCGTGAAGAGCGGAGGGAGGGCATGCGGGTTGATATATAAATCGGTAGCCGGGAACATGCGAACAGGGAGCGCCATGGGGTGAGTATAACACAGGGATATCAGAATCTCACTAGTTCCGATATGCTCCGGAGGCGCCCTTTATACCATTGTGAGACTGCTTAAAGAGCGACCCCATACTAACCTGACCCGGACAAGCCGGATCAAAACCAGTAGCTAAAGGCGTCTCTCGCGGAGCACGCGGAGGACGCAGAGTTTAAAACCAAAACCCGAAAGTCTTTCGTGGCGAATTATTTTTTGGTTTTCTCTGCGAGCTCTGCGCCTCTGCGAGAAATTTTCTCGCCCTTTTGCAAAGAATTTGATTTGTTAGTTACTAAGACGTCCTTCTAGAGCTCGACGATCCTCGTGCTGATCTCGATCGCGGCCTCGGCGCCCTGGCCGGCTGAGATGATCGCCTGGGAGTGGCCGTGGCGCAGCGCGCCGAGAACGAAGAGGCCGGGGATGCTCGACTCGCCGTTGCCCCTGGTCGCGATCTTGAACCCATCGGCATCGCGTTCGATCGGGAGACCCTCGAGGTACTCGTCGTTCAGGGAGATCCCGCCCCACCCCAGGATGACCTCGCAGGGTATGACACGGCCGTCGCTGAGCCGCACGCCCTCGAGGGTCTTCTCGCCGAGGAGCTCTTCCGGCCGCCCCTCGACCAGGCCGATCCCCTCCTCCTCGAGAAGCGCCTTGTACGCCGGCGCCGGGGAGAAGCCGTGGCTGAGGAAGGTCACGTCGCTGGTGAACATCCGCTTCATGGCGACG